>CABMIB010000067.1 GCA_902386135.1 uncultured archaeon | reverse complement strand
TTGGAATTTTATGGATAAGTTGACAAAAAGTGAAACTCCTGCGATGATTGAAGGTTTAGAGCATCATCAATGGAGTTGGGAGGAGTTTTTTAATTGTAAATTAAGTATTCTAAATTAGGACAATGCCTAAAATCTATTCTTAAAATTATTGCTCTGTGAACTCGCATTTTCCGGTTGAAGTTGATTAGTTTTTCATACCAGGACACAGAGAGCACGGAGATATTTTTATATTGCATTTTCACTGGCGGATATGGACTTTAAAAATCTTTGTCTCTAATGGCGCCGCCTTTCCCCGCTGGTACGTTGCCTTTATCAAAGTTTCACCGGGCTGTCTTGCCTGGAATTCAAATATTTCACGCCCGCCTCCACCGACTGTAGTTGTTGAATATGGAACATATTTCTTTGGCTTAATAAGATCAACAATTTTAGAATCGAACTCAACATTCCACCTATAGCCTGCCGGGGGAATAGATTCAAGGGTAATCGTAAAGACCTGGCCGGGAGTCACCTCAATGGGATTATCTGGATCTGGATCAGCTTTCATTTTAGTTATTATGATGCCTTTTGTAACTTGTAACTTATTGAAATCGCAATGGGAGTTATAGAACCCCCATTATCAAATTATTTATTCTGCCTCTAAACCTTAATAGATTCCCTAAGCGTTTCCAGCCATCATGGTATTAAGCCAACACCATACGCTTCGGTGAAAGCGGCCTGTGTGTATTCCAGGGATGCGTAACCATAACCTTTGTCGCCCCAGCCTTCTCCCCAGCTATTCCGGACTATAAAGCTGTCTGCAGTGTAACCTACGAGAGCAACTGCATGACCTGCAGGCCCGGGAGGCTTATGATAAACATCAAGATTGTATTTTCCGGGGTTCTCTGTCTGGTCAAGGCCGAACCAAGTATCGTCCACATCTAACCTTGTTAGAACAGGCCCTTTGTTTGCTATCCATGTGCGCACTTTATCCCAGTCAGGAGGTTGAGCGTCACCTTCGCCGCTGCTGAGGTTAAAGTAATTGAGGATTTTCAATCGGGACGCTAAAGCTAAAAAGGTCTCCGGCTGGTCCTGATATAACACTTCAGGCTTGAAAGGTAAAACCGGTTCTTCCACAGCGCCATAATTCTTGGCTATTCCCAGTGCAGACTTCAGGCTTGTACCTTCAAGCTCGAGAAATGTTGAAGGGTAATAATGATCGTCATCCGCTTCCATCTCTTTTGCAGCCATCCAGATAAACCTTACAGATAATTTATTGCTCTTCGCCAACCGTTTGGCCTTCACAAAATACCACCGCAGAAGCGAATCTGCAGTTGCCCAGCCCACACAGGACCCTGTATTCCCCTGGTCACCGATATTCCACCATTCCTCACAACCCTTACGCAGATCTACTGAATCCGGTACACTGCTTAATGCTTCTTCTGTTACATGTCCTGCCAGAATCGCATGTTCAAAACGCCAGTCCCTATGAGTTTCCCGTGATGAGAAACAGTTAAGAACCCTATTTCTTTTAACAGTTGCTTTTTCTTTTGCCATACACATCCTCCCTTTGTTCTAAACCAAAGCTGTTTTTAATATAAACCTGCTTTTCCGTTAGCCACCATTTATGTAAGAATCTGAACCCCTTAGATTTATATTCCCTTGGATACTCTGTTATGGAGACTAATAAACATATCGGATAGCCTGACTCAAATGATGTATATTAAATCACAATCTAAGAACTTAATTACTTGATACGCGCCTGAAAAGAGATGCTGAGCTCCAGTAAATTGGGAAAAATACTAAAGTCATCAGCATCAACGCTGGCGCCCCGGTAAATCAGCAGGATAAATTAATATACTATCAGTATCTAAGTAATACTGATAATCATTGGTAGATTTTCATAAAGCTCCCATAAAATACAAAATACATGCTTCGAATCGATTAAGAGAACGTTTCCAGATGAAAACAGATGAAGTACGGCATTATCTGAAAACAGGTAAACATATAAAAAAGTGCAATAAAGATGGGGAAATTGGAATCATTCAGAGTGAAATTGGAGATGCAAGGATACGTTTCGTTTACACCGTTAGAAGCGGGACGATTTACATATTGACAATAGAGGAATAAAATATGACAAAATGCCCCCTATGCGAAACAGAGATGAGAAAAGAACGTAAGGAGATAGAAAAAGGCGTATGGGCTACTGTTGAGGTCTGCCCTCAATGCAAAGATGAATGGATAGATGAAAAAGAGCATGACAGACTTGTAGACCTGTTCAAGCGCAAAACCTTCAACCTTGGAGGCAGTATCGCAGTCAGAATACCCAAGGAAATAGCCGATGCCCTTTCCATACGAGAAGGAACAGAAGTGAACTTCTCTGTGCAGGATAAAAAGATAATAATATCCAAGGCAACAGCATAAGCTTACATTGTATTTAGAATCTATCTGGAAAGATAAAACCACAGAGAGCACAGAGGACACAGAGCGAAAACCACAACTCTCTGTGCTCTCTGTGTACTCTGTGGTTGATTTCTTGTATTGGCTCGTTTTATTAAAGCTGTCAGAATTTTTTTTTTAAATGACTTATATTAAGTCTTGTGGATGGACTATATAATAGAACCTTTTTTCAAACACTTCCACGGTATATTTTGAAAACTTACCTTCCTTTACCCGGCGCTCGGCTTCTTCAACCTTTTTTATAAATTTCTTACGGATTTTTTCTTCAGGAGGATAAAACTCATCCCGGATTATATCCAGAACCTCAGCCAGAATCTCCTGCCGCAGTTCCTTCTTTAATTCTAATTTTAATTCATCCAGATTGGCGACAGTATTCATGAGAGTAAATAGAATTTCATGGACTTTAAAGATTTTTATTGATCCTTAGAGCCTGTCTGAAAATTTGATGCACATGCTGGTTTGATATTGAGATAACCCACATGTTCGGTCATGCTTAAATGCTGACAAATGACACCTTTCTGATTTCTAACCTGAACCATCATTAACTTTATATATCGCGATTCTCTAATTTATTATTATAGTAAGAGACATTAGTTCTTAGACGAATATAACTACTATCCTCTCCATTAATTATTGGGGGGATGTGGATGAGTAAAATTTCGTGTGTAAGGTCATCTCTAAAGCGTATTAGAGATCCTGT
>CABMIB010000066.1 GCA_902386135.1 uncultured archaeon | reverse complement strand
TGTGTTCGCAGGCGCGACAAGCGATATGGTGCAGCTAAGATACACATGGGCAGTCTCAACCTCTGTGACGCAGGTCAAGAGCTCGGATACCTATGGAATATTCAAGGATGCAGCCATCGACCAGACTAAGCATTCTCTCAGTCTCAAGAACACTGACACAGATGTCAGCCTGACCCAGGATTCCACACAGGACCTCATGGGCAACATGAAGTTCCTGGTAGCGGATAACGCAACTCTGAGATTCTACCCCAAGGTGGACTACGAGATAAGTGGAGCAAATGTAACAGAAACAGCAATAGTTACTGGATCACCAGGCGCAACAGTCACAGGAACGGTGCCGACGAATGTAACACCAATGCCAACAACAGGTGTAACAGCAGTCACAGTTGAAACGACAAAGCCACCAGCAGCAACAGCAACAGCAACTCCAAAAGCCTCGGGCTTTGAAGTAGGCATCGCGATTGCAGGTCTGCTCGCAGTAGCATTCCTCGTCCTGAGACAGAGAAAGTAAAATAAACAATCGAAGGGAGAAATCCCTTCACTTTTTATCTTTTTTTAAATTCTATTTTTATAATTGCCTATACGCCCTTTGGAATGTACTGGATTATGATACGCGCGCTGCGCACTACAGCTATTACTATATAAATGAAAATATATAACATGAACGATTAATATATTCTCTACTTGGTGGATTGGTGAATCTATAGGTAAAATTACTGCTGTTAAGTTATATTATCCGCTAAGTGAAGAACTAAAAGACATACCCATAAGGCTTTCAAAAAATCATGATAAGCGAGTTGTTGGAGCGTTGTTGGCAGAAATGGCTCAAGCACATTTTGATAAAAACTTTGACTTGCGAAAAGAGTATGAGCCTTTATTATACCAATTATCGAAAGATTCTGAAATCGTAAGGTATGCTGAGGCATGGATGGATTACGAATTAGAATCTTTCGGCTTTTTAAGTAAAGAGTATTTGTCTAAAGTAAAAACTCACCTTCATAGTTTAGCAGAAACTGAATTGAAAGGATAAAATAACATTATTATGCGCCCTAATTTTTATGCATAAAAAATGTTGTTTTAAAATTCCATCACCCTATACGAGCATGAGAATGCCTATCGTCTTCAGTCACAAACCCCGGACTTAAGCCGAGGCCTGTTGAGAGCGTTTTTTACCTAAAAGGCTTTCCTAATAATTCTTTAGCTGAGGAAAAGCAATCATTCCATTATTGTATACTTAGCAATATAACTTACAGATTGTCAGATCATCAGAATGTTTAACATGTAAATCTGTCTGCCGCCGCAAACATTAATATACAGTTAGTTCAAATATTCTTTTACATCGAGTGGGTATACATCATCCTTACTTAATTTAGTAAAAATACACCCACAGAACCAGATAAGGGAGAGGTTTTAATTATGAGTATAGTAAAAATAAAAGACAAGGCAAAAGACTTCACTTTAAGAGACCAGAACGGCAAAGAGATACACCTGTCAGACCTCAAAGGTAAAAAAGTCCTGCTGTCCTTTCATCCGCTTGCGTGGACAAGCGTCTGCGCACTTCAGATGAAATCACTTGAAAAGAACCGCGAACGGTTTGAGAAACTGAACACCGTCGCACTTGGACTGAGCGTGGATACCGTGCCCTCAAAGAAAGCATGGGCAGAATCCCTGGATATCAAGAATACAAGCCTTCCCTCAGACTTCTGGCCTCACGGCAGGGTCGCAGATTTGTACGGTATATTCAGTGAAAAGGACGGGGTCTCAGAACGTGCAAATATAATCCTTGATGAAGACCAGAATGTGGCGTTCGTGAAAGTGTATCCGCGTGCCCAGCTGCCCGAAATAGAGGAAATAATAAAAGTCCTTGAAGAGATGGAAATCAAGGAATAAGGGCAAGCAATCCCGGATACCCGACAAAGACGCAAAACCTCTGATGAGATGCGGCGGTAAAGGGAAACGCACGCAGGTGTACATGACAATGAGACATTATCAGGTTTTCTGGCAGATCCTATTTATCACTATTTATTATTCTTTTTTTTAAATCAAAGCAATCCCGGCTACCGACAGCGTTTTTGGAAGTAGAAGTTGAAGCGTAAGGTTTATCAATACCTCTTACATTGAAACTTCGTTATACTCCTATCGGCATTATGATAAGCGGTACGATAGACGCTTGCTATGCCACCGGGAGTTAATGATAATTAAGAAGGAGATGAATAACTATTAACGGAGCGTGGCCCCCGCCTTTCCGTTAATAGAATCCAGATGAAAAACGAAAAAATGTTTGAAGTTAAAGATAATTTAACCGACGATGAGATACGGTATGGTCTTCGGAACGTAATCAAAGATGGCTTAACCTCCCAGGCAATGAGTACATTAACAGGCGGCGTTTTCCTGGTGGCTTTTGCGTTGAAGCTTGGGGCCTCCAACATGGTTATCGGGCTTCTGGCAGCGATTCCCTTTCTTGCGCAGTTGATCCAGATTCCCTCCATTTATCTTATCGAAAAATACCGGTCCCGGCGAGCAATCTGCGTATATTCATCAGCTTTGAGCAGAATGTTCTGGTTACCAATCGCTGCGATACCATTCCTGTTCTCAATTGAAACAGGGTTGATAGTCCTAATCGCAGCGCTGATACTGCAATCGGCAGTCGGCGGCATCGGAGGTTGCTGCTGGAATTCCTGGATGCGTGACCTGGTGCCCCGCGACAGGCTGGGGTCGTTTTTCTCAAAACGCATGAGCTTTGCTGCTGTGCTGGGAAGCTTCCTTTCCCTGGCTGCCGGGTTCTATATAGACAAATGGGAAAACCTGTTTCCCGAACATAAGTTATATGGTTATTCGGTTCTTTTTTTCCTGGGATTCCTTGCCGGGATGCTTGGGGTTTACTTCCTGTCCGCTACTCCTGAACCCTGCATGGAATCGATAAAGAAAAAACAAAAGTTTACGGGACTGCTCCTGACCCCATTCAAGGATCTCAATTTCAGGAACCTTATTCTGGCGCTTGGTCCCTGGAGTTTTGCGGTAAACCTGGCCACCCCCTTCTTTACAGTTTACATGCTTAAAAGCCTGCAGATGAACATGTCGCTCATCATCGCTCTTACGGTACTGAGCCAGATAACGAATCTTGCGTTCTTACGTATCTGGGGAAGATTCTCGGACCGCTTCAGCAATAAGTCCGTGCTTACCATTTGCGGTACCCTGTTCATGCTGTGCGTCCTTGCATGGATATTCATCGTACCCGGGCAAAACATGTTTACAATGCCCCTTTTGATAACCATACATATTTTTACTGGAATATCCACGGCAGGAGTTTCGCTGACCTCGGGGAACATAGGGTTCAAACTTGCACCGAAAGGACAGGCAACGGCCTATCTTGCATCCGTCAGCCTTGTCAATTCCATATCATCAGGGATCGCACCTGTTCTCGGAGGCATTTCTGCGGATTTCTTCACCGAACGCCAGCTTTCCTGGACGCTGAAATGGTCAAGCCCCGGGAACGAGACAGTATTCCAGGTATTCAACCTTCATTCGTGGAGCTTTTTCTTTTTCTTCGCGTTCCTGATCGGTTTATACGCCATCCACCGCCTGACACTGGTAAAAGAACCGGGAGAGGTCGAAGAGAAAGTCGTTGTCCATGAATTTATTTATGAGTTAGGAAGGTCGATCAAAAGTATCTTTTCGATTAAAAACAGGTTCAGGTACACATCACAGTTCGCACTTCTGGCTGCGAGGAACTCTTTCAGGAAGGGAAAATAGCTGAAAATAAATCTCTATAATAAATCTCTATAGAGGTTTATTATCTCTATAATAAATCTTTATAAAGATTTATTTTCAAAAATCAAACAGTGAACTCTGGGACTTTACTTCTTTCTTGACATCAGCCTCAGGTTTGTCCTCGGACTCGTCCTCAGGCTCTTCCTCGCTGGTTTCTGGGAGTTCCGGTCTGGCTCCGAATCCGCCGAATACCTCTATTTCCTGCCCAACCTCTTTCTCAATGAGGGATTGCGCCTCCTCATAAATCTTCTGGACTTTTTTAGTCACAGACTTGGCTTCCATAAGGAACGCTATTTCCTCAGGCTCAAGAGCAAGTAACGCAGCGACCGCAGGCGCATGCTCATCATCCTTCATCATTGTCCTGAAAAAAGGCAGCAGTTGCGAGCGGGTATAGCTCATCGACACATGACAGTGGCGTCCGATCTTTTTTGCTATCGAATCACGCAGGTTCCTCATACCTTTTGTCTGCCCGAGCTTTCGCCACAGTGAAGGAGGCTGGAACTTTACGAACGCAGTGTAATGGTAGGAACGTGAGACCACGATACCTGATGTCATCATCACGCTTGCATATCTCCACATATTGTAATTCTGTCTCCGGCTTACCCTTCCCAGGAAGAGGGCTGCCCTTCCGAGATAATAATACCCTTTTTCAAGGTCCTCTGCCTTTGTATATTCAAGGGGGAGATTCTCATCTACCCACTGGATGAAGTCTTCCGGGTTCTCATCAAGATTGAAGGTAGCCTTATGAGCTTCGCGGATGTCCTTTCCTTTGAATATTTTTACGAGCACCTTAAAGATATTCTCTTTCGTATCCCTTTGTGCGGTTATAATATCCTCAGGTTCCATCCTTGATTTTCCCTGGGCGATCGCCTGCAGGTCATTTATCGCGCTTCGCAGGTCGCCGTTCGCGTTCTCTGCCAGCATTTCAAGTGCGCCAAGACCGCATGTTATGCCTTCTGCTTCGGCTACTCTCTTTAATGCAGGGATCATGGAGCGTGCCATTACTGCGCTGAACTGGATGGGTTTACATGCACTTCGCAATCCTGCAGACATATCATAAAGCTCATTTGCGATAAGGATGATCGGCTGGCTTGTTTTCTTTATCAGTTCAACTATTGCCTTCTCGCCTCCCCTATCGGCGGTACCGTGGATATTATCAGCCTCATCCAGTATAACCAGCCTTTTCACATTGCTGCCGTCCAGTGTGCTCATCCTGGAGGCGGAACCCGCTACTTTCTCGATTATATCGGCTGTGCGCTGGTCGCTGGCATTCAATTCCGTCACTTCCCATCCCATGTCGTTTGCAAGCGCATGGGCTGCAGTGGTCTTGCCTATGCCGGCTCTCCCGTACAGGACAATAGCCCTTTCCTTAGGGACCCCATGCAGCCATGACTGCGCCCAAGCCTTTAGCTCTTCTATGGCTTTATTATGACCCGTTATCAGGGATAGTGTCTTCGGGCGGTATTTTTCCGCCCAGTCAAGGGAGCTCATGATTTACATTCAGTTCGAACTATATTCCTTAAATACATATCCTTTCATTAAACCCACCGATGAGACTTAACGCGATACAGCTTTTGACCAACTCTGCTATAACGATATCAACCCTTTTAATCCCTATAGTTGCGCTGCAGCTTGGGGCTTCAGGAACGCAGATAGGCATAATCGTAGCAGCCTACAACTGCGCCCTTTTCATATCAACTTACATCTTCAGCAGGGCATCTGATTCTTATTCGCCAAAGATCATTTTGTGCGCAGGTTTCTTAAGTGCAGCTGTAACCTTTTTCCTCCAGATATTCGCTAAAGACCCTTTAAGCTTAGGCATAGTGCGGGTGCTTGTCGGGTTCAGTGTTGGAATATTCCCTGCCATACTGCTGCTCTATGTTTACAATTTAAAAAGGAGTATAGGCAAGTTCAGCTCAGTAATGGCCCTGGGATGGGCTTTCGGGTATCTGGCGGTGTTGATAATATCGGAATATCCGCAGCTTTCCATTGCAGGGAGTCTTTTTGGCTATACCGGTACGGTTTACATGGAACTTTTTGCACTTTCGTCTCTCCTTTTCGCTGCAGCTTTTTTAATAACGCTGAAGCTGCCCGATGTTAAAGTTATAGCAAAAAAGAAGGTGAATTATTTTTCCGCGGATATACTGAAAAAAAACCGGAGTATATATTTTGGATTCTTCCTTCGCCAGGTCGGGGCAAATAATGTATGGGTTATTTTCCAGTTGTATCTTTTGAGTCTTGGAGCGAATTTAGCCGGGATCGCAATAATTTATATGTTAAATCCTGTGCTGCAATTCTTCATTATGAGGCGGCTTGACAGGTACAGCTCTTCGCGCCTTATACATACAGGTGATCTGCTCTCCGCAGCAGCTTTTGTAGCACTTATACCGTTAACAATATACTACCAGGCGGTTGTGGGTATGGTTCTGATAGCCTTTTCCTACGCATGCCTCTATATAGGTTCTATCCGGCAGCTTATCGAGACCAACGAGGAAAAAGGCGCTGCAGCAGGATTGCTTAATTCATCGATAGCCCTGGCATCAATAGTAGGCTCTTTTATGGGCGGTATTATCCTTGACCGCTATGGTTTCAGGGCTGTTATGATAGCTGGGGTACTGTTCTCTATGCTCGGTTACGCAGCATTCCATCTCAAAACCGCAGACACACCTCAAAAAAGTTCCTGAACAGCTCATTGCCCTTCTCAGTGTGTGAGACCTCTGGATGCCACTGCACGCCGTACAGCGGTTTTGTCTTATGTTTCATAGCCTCGACCTCGCAGATGCTGGAACGCGCGAGCCTGGTAAAATCAGGGGGGAGCGAAGAGACTTCATCCGCATGCGATGCCCATACGTTCGTCTTTGGACCCAGACCTTTTAAGATATCGTCTTCATCAAGTATTTCTATCTCGACCGCAGCATATCCGCCCGCGGCCCCGGTCCTTACCCCACCTCCGTACGCCAGCGCCATTACCTGGTGACCGAGACAGATGCCGAGTATTGGCAGGTCGAGTTCTTTCACGTAAACGCTGCAATTGCCCGCGCGCTCAAGCGTGGGGCCGCCGCTCAGTATGAGCCCATCTGGTTCTTTTGCCAGTATTTCCTCTATGGAAGAGGTGTTTTTCATCAGTTCTACTTCCTGGTCCAGGTCACGCACGGCGCGGTGTATCAGGTGGCAGAACTGACCATAGTTGTTGATTACGATGAGCTTTACCATTCTGTATCTACCTTTTTATTTACAAATCTTTAACCTCGTCCAGAAACGCGGGACGGTTTTTAAATTCTGATTTTATATCGGAAAAACGCTGTTTCCATTTCGATTCATCTTTTATTATATTTGTGTAAATGTTTTTAACCTTTGCCAGATATACGGCCGCGTTACTATACGTTTTTCTATTTCCGCCTTTTATGTTTCTATATGCTTTTTGCAAGTAATACTCAATAATCTTATCTGGATACTCTTTTTTTATTTTATCTGCAAACTCATCAAAGTCATTTTCCAGTACGAACCCCCATTTATTCTTTGGGGGATTTAAAATGACTTCAAGCACAACTTTTTTCATGTTTTTGTCCAGGCATATCCACAGATAGTCATAGACGTTTTTATCTTTAATTTCATTGAAAACCTTTGGTTCAATCTGCTCCCAGTCGGAATCTTTCAGGAATTCTTTCAGTCTCTTATATTCCGCATGGTAGCCTTTATATCCTGCAAACTCGAATGATTTAAGCAGCGCTTCTTTCGCCTTCTCATAATTCCCCTGATTCTTGTAGTACTCAAACAATCTATCCAGCATGGGTTTTTCTTCGTGCTTCCTTGCCAGCGCAGTCTGAACTATCCGTTCCAGATTGACAGTATCCCCTTTTTTAACAAAATAGTCTGATAAATATTGAAACAATTCTGTAAGCCTTCCTTCGCCTTTTAATATTCCCTGTTCCGCTGTATCTAAAGCTTTATGTGTCTCCCCTTTTTCGACATAAAAAGCGGCAAGATCCCAGTAATCCATACCGTAATGAAGTTTTTTCATGCGTTCTTCCAGATAGGCTTTATCATCATGAAGATGCTCCCTCTGTATGTCCATAATGAGTTTTTTTCTCCAGTCGGAAGGATGTTCATCAAGTTTTTTTACCAGATACTCCCATTCTTCCTTTGTATGGCATATCTTAAAAAAAACATCCATCATGGCATCTTCAAGACCAGAATTCTCATTATTATACTCCTCAAAGGCGTCATCTAAAAATTCTAACTTGACGCGGGTGGATAGATTCCCTTCTTCAATCAGGTCTGAAATGCGACATAAACGAGAGCAGGCTTCATCCTCATCATCTTCAGACCCTCCGCCGTACTCATTGAACTCAGAGATTATTTTTCTGGCGTCGTCCCAGTATTCCATCAACAGCTCGTCATTTATGGATACAAGATGTTTATTTAAGTCGATTTTTGGTAAGCTCTCTTGTTTTGCTTTAAACCATTCAAGTATCAATTGATACAATTCAGGTTTCTTTTCCAGTAGGTGTTCAACCAGATTATTTAAGTCTACGTTATCAAGGGATTGCAGCCTTACATGTATAGATATATTTTCGATTTGTGCATCGTCTTCTTTTCGGTATTCTGACATTATATCATTACCTCAATAGTGTGATAGGTATCATTTTTTTTCTTTAATAGCATTTCTAATGTTGTCGTTTAATTTTTTGGTTATATCTTCAGAAAGAGGTAAATCTAATTCCATAATTTCTACCTCCTCTACTTGTCCTTTAGTTTGGAAACGCCGTATAATTTTGAATCTGCCGGAACGACTATGATACTCGTTTTGTCGAGCTTTTAATAAAGTAGTGATTAAATCTATAACAGATTTTGCAAGAACAATTGATGCTGTACCCAAACCGAGGTAGACAATAATTTCTGGCCCACTTTCATGGCATTCCAGAACAAATCTCACGTTGTTTTTATCTATTAAGACATCTCCTTCATTTCTAACTGGTCCACATGGATAAATATATTCATTGACGGTAGCCCATGTTTCTTGCCAATGATTAAGGCAACAACATCCTCCATCAACAGGTTTGATTTTGAATAAAATATAATTCTCATAATCTGCAGGTGTATTCATCAAACCAATTGCTCTATCTATGCTTCTTTCAAGATTGGTATTCATACTATGTCCTTTAATGCTTTGAGTGAGGAGTACTTTATAGGTAAAACATCAGCATTATTTTATACCTTTTATCTTTTAATTCTTATAGGACGTCTTCTCAAATGATTGTTAATTTCAAATCTATATTTTGCTATTCTAAACAACTTCCTAGTCTCTCTAAGGTGATTAATTACATTATTCGGAGCAAAATAAGCTTTTTCTTTTAATAATTCTTGAACATCTAAATAGCCTTTTAACCATTCACAATCTTCTAAAGGCCAAAGATACTCATAGGCTTGATACCCATTTTGAACTATTTTTCTTTTAAAATCGTCGTTAGGCAATTTAGGATTGTAAAAATTTTTGATATATGTATCCTCTGTGTACCAATTTTGATGGAGGATCTTTTGAGCTAATCCTTTTTCTATTAACAATCTCGCTCCTTTAGAACTTTTTTCAAGTTTAGTTGCTCTAAAGAGAACATCTGTTGTTGGGAGTTGCTTTCTGAAATTTCTAAGTTCAACTCTTGGATCGTAATTTAAATACCCCTCCACCATTGCTCCTCGTAGAAAAATTTTTTCTGAGAACAATTTATAGTATACTGAACTTAGAGTTTTTAAAACCATTTCTATATTATTTTTGCCTGTGATAAAAAGAGAATCGCTAAAAAGATAAACGTATAGAGTAGTCTCGTATTCTTCAACCAACTGTTTAAAATCATCATACATAATTTTATAAAATTTATCTAATTGATTATAGCCAACATCCCTATGGATGTTATATAATTCTGACGTACCCAATAAATCTCCAAAATAAGTAAACTCAATTCGATTGGTATCTTTTTCCATAATTATCTTTTAGAATTATTAATTCTTCGATATTAAACTTTGGATTAGGGCTACAACCCAAAATTTAAATAATATGACTAATACACTTAACATAAAATAGAAAGTAGGTTAACTGTACATGGCAAAAATTAGAGACGTACTTTTAGAGTCCAACACCTGGTGGAAGGAAGAATTAAAACTCGAATACCACGAAAGAGAAATCCATAAGCAGATATCAAAATACCTTCCCCTACCCCAGATAATCGCCCTTACAGGCTTGCGCAGGGTCGGGAAAACCACATTGATGCTTAAGATAGTCTTAGATTTCATCAAAAAGGGGTTCGATGCCCGGAACATAATTTACTTTTCATTCGATGAATTCAGGGAAATAGAAATCAGGGAAGTGATGAAAGAGTACGAGGCATTGATGGAAAAAAATCTCAGGCAGGGCAAATATCTGCTCCTGCTCGATGAGATACAGAAGCTCACGAACTGGGAAGACCAGGTAAAAAGAATCTATGATACCTATGGGAAGAATATAAAAATAATTATCTCAGGCTCAGAATCAATGTTCATAAAAAAGAAGTCAAAAGAAACACTATCCGGCAGGATATTCGAATTTAAGATTGAAACTCTTTTGTTTAAAGAATTCCTTAGCTTTAAAGGTGTGAAACATAAACCTGTCGGGCTTTACGAAAAGGAACTGGCAAGGCTTTTTGAAGAATATATTCTATGCCAGGGTTTTCCTGAGCTTGTCGGGATCAAAGACAAATCGGTAATAAGAAAATATGTAAAAGAAGGAATTGTGGAAAAGGTAATCTACAGGGACCTGCCGCAATTGTTTAAAATAAAAGATGTAGCTTTACTGGAGTCATTGCTCGGAATAATTATGGAAGAGCCCGGACAGCTTATGGAGATATCGGACTTAGCAAAAGAATTAAAACTCTCAAGGCAGACGCTGTCCAATTATCTGGCATATCTGGAAGAGGCTTTCCTTATCAGGAGGCTCTATAATTACTCTAAAAACAGACGGAAAACAGAAAGAAAGCTAAAAAAATATTACCCTGCAATACTTTCAGACCTCATTTTTAAAGAGGATGACATTTCCATGTCAAAAGTCTTTGAATGGCTTATCGTATCTCAGTTAAACACCGGGTTCTTCTGGAGAGACCCCTATAAAAATGAGGTAGATGTGGTCGTTCCAGACAAAAAACCGGTTCCAATAGAAATAAAATATGGAAAAATCGATACTACTGGTTTAATTGCATTTATGAAAAAGTTCAAAGTTACTGAAGGGTACATAGTCTCTCATGGAAAGGAAGAGCAGTTGAAAATAGAGGATTTTACAATTAATGTCGTTCCAGCATTTAAATTTCTTTTAAGAGAAAAGTAAAATCCCAAAATTAAATGGGGCTATCTTCCAATCTTAATTTTTCCGGAACATCCGTAAACTTCAACCTGGCAAAATTCATTCATACTATAATACTATACTGCATCTAAACAGAGATCTAAGCGAAAACCCCGGTTACTGGTCCGCTTTGAGTTTCTTAAGGTCATTCGGATGCATAAGCAGGTCATTGAAATACATCTTCTTGCCTGTTCGCGTCATGTACAGGCGAACCCACCAGAGTGTGGTGAGAGGAGGGATGATTAAAAAATTGATGATCAAACTGGCGAACTGCCAGATGACATTCAAAACAGGAATTCCTCCGAAAATCGCATCGGCGATCATCAGGATAACCAAAATAATGCCAATAACCACCCACAGCAGGAACACATCGGACTTATGGGCTTTGAAAAACCCAAAACCTGCGGCTATACCATCTACTGGTCCGAGGTTCTCTATTACCAGGGCATAGCTGAAAACAGCCAGGAAAAGGCTTAAGATTGCTATGTATATTACCCATAAAAAAACTCCCCCCGCCAGCAGCAAAACCGCATCTGCATTTTTTCCGGATAAGAGCTGGTCAAGATTAATCCTCATTGCTCCCGGAACGATAAACACAATGCCAGCCAGAGCCAGTAATCCGACTAAAACTTCAGCAAGATAAAGATTTATGACATTCTTTTTCCCGGTTTCTATCATGACAGCCAGATCGGATTTTCCGGTCTCTGTGGCTTTTTGCGCCATACCGATAGCTCCTGCCATGAAGAATGACTGGAAGAAAAGGAAAACCAACAAATATATGATGACCAGTATCACGATCCCATAAAAATGCCGCGTTATGACCGGAAGGAGAATGGCTGCGGCGGCTTGCGGAGTTGAGGCGCTCCCGAGAGCCGACAGGGACGACCCGAACAAGTAAAAAAACCCGAAACCAAACACGGTGATAGCCAGAACGCCTGTTATAACCGCGTTAAGAGCAAAAGGGATGGCCAGAGCGAGGTTCTTTGTGTACGTTTCAAAGCCGTTGCTTATTATCTTACCGATGTCTTCCACCATTTTATATATCCTTCTTATCTCGCCTTGATGATGTGATTATTTATTAATGTATCTTCAAGATAACTCATTTCTATTTCAGGAATACTATCGCAAGCAGCATCAGCACTATCGCCAGTATTATGAGTATCAGCGCGTACTTTTTATCTGTTCCGAAAACTATCGGTATCGGACCTATCAGTATCACGCCCCCGCCTTTCACTCTCTTTTTCCCGGTCTCCTGCTCAGCATCCCTCTCTTCGCTTTCCCGGGAAGAACGCATCATGCCAAAGGCAATCAAAAAGAATCCGAATATTATCAAAAGTATTCCTGCTACTATCAGGAAGCTCCAGTCAGGCATTTCTCCTCCCGAGAATAAAGAACATCAGCATCAAAAGCAATCCGATGACCATTGCAACCACTGTAATTTCTGGAGATGAACCAAACGCGATAGGTATTGGACCTATCATGATAAGCCCGCCAAAAGTCGCGTTACTTGCGGATAATACAGCCCCTATCAGGGCGAGAGCAAAACCGACAAGTATCAAAAAGATTCCCGGTTTGATTATATTGGTCATAGACTTCTTGTTTTGACGATATCGCCTTCGATATCCTCTATTTCATGTACGAAGATCTCAGCTATTTCCTTTGCAACAGCTTTCCAGTCCTTTATGCCGAAATCCTCAAGGGCGGCTGTCTTAACTTCGCGCGGCGTCCCTCTTGTGGTTATGTTGATCCCGCAGTGTATCTTCTCGCTTGCAACCCCTGCGCTGGCTATGCTCACTGTGAGCTTTCCGCCATTGATATAAAGATCATCTCCTTCCCTGGCCGCTTTTATTCCGCGCCTCTCAAGCACGTCCCTGACACAGACAATGAGCAGGCGTTGCATGTAATAGGCAAGGCGCATACTTGCTGGCGGGTTGAACCTCTCAACGATGATGTGGATAAGGTCATCGCCTTCTATTGTTTTCCCGGCTTTCCTGTCTTCAAAGTCCTTCATATTCTCTATGGTAACGTCCATCGGACCGTGGAAGATAACGATGGAGTCGCCTTTTATTCCCATGCCGTACGCCCAGAGCGGGGCTATCTGGGAGCCGTCGTATTTTATTATATCGGAGAGGATTTTGGAGATCATAATTACTGCTTCCTTATTCTTTTCTCATTTTTTCCAGAAATAATATTTCCTGAGCCCAGATGCCCATATCAGACGTGGAAGGTCACGCGGCTTCATTTTTTGGCGCTGTACCGGAGGTGCTCATCTTGGAGCATCCAGTCTGGGTTTCTGGGGAGTTCTGATGACATTTCAACGCAATCCCTTGTTTTTATCTAATTATGATTGAGGTTCTTGCTCAAATAGTATTAACTTTTTCAGTTCCGAAATAACATCTCTTTTGATTCAAGAGGTTCTTTATGGTCTTTTGCATGTACATGGAAGGGGTATGTTTTAACATTTTTCCAGTGGGGCGCATTGTCCCACCGCTTGATAATCATGTCTCCTTTCTGGAGATGATACGAGTATCGTCTGAAATCTTCTCCAATGCTTTCAGTTATCTGGAGCGAGAAACCATTTTTGAGGCGTGCCCTGACTTTTATGGATTGAATCGGCGGTTCAATATTGATTTCAATGATTTTTAAGTCATCAATAAAGTCACAGGCTGAAAGTATCACAATAATATGTGATACGGTCATGCCAGCTTACTCCAATACTGAAGCGCTTTAACATAACTTTCCCACAGAATATAGTCATCCCATTCTTCAAAATTTTCCTGATTATCAGTCCTTTTAATTTTAGCTTCAAAATCGGAGAAAACCATGTTGTATTTCTTTTCCATTTCTTTTATTTTTTTGGTATACAGTTCTACTTTGTACTTTGCCTGGTCATGGACAAGGGCAGATATAGCTTCCTGCTCATTCTTGTATAACCCTGTTTTGATTAAATCTTCTATTGGCTGAAAGACACTGCGATGAACTTTAACATATGACATAGCATAACCTCGTTTATATTTTGAATATCTGACAAATTCATGCAAATTGTTCTTGAAATCCATATTTCTATTAACTTATATATATAGTCGATTTAACAAACATCAGATAAGATGTTGGATAGTGGATTTAACCCACCAGTGCCCATAAATAACAAAAAAAGAAATATAAATGATATACCATGACCAGAAAAGTCGAACTTAAACGCGAACTCGGCCTGCTCGAAATAACGCTCTCTGGCGTGGGTATCATCCTCGGAGCCGGCATATACGCCCTCATAGGTAAAGCTGCAGGATTAGCGGGAAACGCTGTCTGGCTCTCATTTGCCTTATCGGCATTGGTAGCGGTCTTTACGGGATTGAGTTATGCCGAGCTCTCTTCCATGTTACCGAAAGCGAGCGCGGAGTATGAGTACACGAAGAGCGCCTTTGGCATGCGGCTGGCATTCATCATCGGCTGGCTGATCATATTAAGCGGTATAATCGGCGCTTCAACCGTAGCCCTCGGTTTCGGAGGATATTTTAATTCTCTCTTCAGCGTTCCCCCAACAGCTTCAGGATTTGTATTAATAGTAGCCCTCTCGTTCCTTTTATTCTACGGAATAAAAGAATCGGCATGGTTTGCAATCGTTGCCACTCTTATCGAGACCGCGGGTCTGGTTTTAATAATCTTTATAGGGCTTCCTTATCTCGGGAAGGTGGATTATTTTGAGATGCCCTATGGGTTAGCGGGAGTCTTCCAGGCTTCAGCGCTTATATTTTTTGCTTATACGGGGTTTGAGAGCATAGTCAAGCTCTCGGAAGAGACAAAAGCCCCTGAAAAAACAATCCCACGGGGCCTGTTGCTTGCTATATTGATCAGCATCATCCTTTATGTGCTTGTGGCGGTTGCTGCTGTCAGCGTAATGGGATGGGAAAAACTTGCATCATCAGGAGCGCCATTTGCGGACCTTGCTTTCGTAGCTCTTGGAAGCAATGCCTTCGCGCTTTTATCTGTGATAGCCCTCTTCGCAACAGCGAACACAGTACTGATGATGATGCTCGGCTCATCCAGGATCATTTATGGGATGGCAGATTCTTCCACCTTTCCCGGCATACTTGCACGGGTGCATCCTTCGAGGAGGACGCCGTGGGTAGCGATATTCGTTGCAATGGTGCTGTCGGTGCTTTTTATTTTTGCAGGGGATATCACCTTCGTGGCCAATATCACGAACTTTACCCTCTTTGTGACCTTTTTTGTAATCAATGCAGCCGTAATACTGCTAAGATACAAGGAGCCGCAAATGAAAAGACCATTCAGGGTGCCGGTAAGCATAGGTAAGTTCACGGTACTTCCGTTTTTTGGTATTTTATTCTGCATATTCATGCTCTTCCAGCTTGAGTGGATGGTGCTTCTCATAGGGGCTGCGCTGGTAATCCTGGGCTGGCTCCTTTCTTTTGTGGATATGAAAAATGTTTAATTGCTGTTTGATAAACGGCCGCTTTTTCCTTTTTTTACCTTGTATACACAAGTTTTTCCATAACCATGCATAACTAAACTCTTAGAAAAGCTTATAACTTCCTTTTTCCATTGACGTTAGGTGATGCGCTCTGCAAAAGAAAGCTTTAATAAGCGTTTCTGATAAAAACGGTATAGTTGATTTTGCAAATGGGCTTATCAGGCTCGGTTTTGACATAATCTCTACCGGTGGAACGTCGCGAATTTTAAAAAACGCAGGTATAAAAGTAACAGATGTATCCGAGATAACAGGCTTCCCCGAGATGATGGACGGAAGAGTAAAGACTCTCCATCCCAGGATACACGGGGCAATACTTGCACTGCGGGACAATCCGGTTCACGTAGACGAGGCAAGAAGGGAAGGCATCGGTTTTATAGATATTGTGGTCGTGAACCTGTATCCTTTTGAGAAAACAATTGCACAGGAGAGCGTGAGCCTTGATGAGGCTATCGAGAATATAGACATCGGCGGACCTGCTCTTGTAAGGGCAGCTGCCAAAAATTACAGACACGTCGCTGTAGTAACAGATCCAAAGGATTATCCTGCTGTCCTGAAGGAGCTTGAGAACGGTGAGGTCAGCCCGGGAACCAGGGAACACCTTGCCGTCAAAGCATTCCGGAGGATAGCGGATTACGATTGTGCTATTGATAAATACCTGAGCAAGAGGCTGGCAGATGAAGATATACTGCACCTGAAATTCGTTGAAGGCAGGACTCTGCGCTACGGTGAGAACTGGCACCAGAGCGCAAAATTCTATAAAGAGCCGGGTGTTACTGAACCAAGTATAGCGAATGCAAAACAGCTTCACGGGAAGGCTCTTTCCTATAATAATTACGTGGACGCCGAGAGCGCGCTGAACGTGACGCTTGAATTTAAAGATAAAATCGCAGTGGCAGTAGTGAAACACTGCAACCCTTGCGGATTAGCGATCGGGAGGACTCTGGCTGAGGCACTCTCCAAAGCGTGGGACGGTGACCCGGTATCATCGTTCGGCAGTATCATTTGCATGACAAGGAAACCGGACCTTGAAACGCTTGAATTCCTGAAAGGCAAATTCGTTGAACTGATAATCGCACCTGGCTACGATGATGATGCGCTTCTTTTCCTGAAGAACAAGAGTAAAGACCTGCGCATTCTTGAATTACTTATGGATAACGGAGTTCAGCTTGATAATACGTACCGCTATATCGTTGGCGGTATGCTTATGCAGTCAAGGGACAGGGGATTGTACGAGAAATGGGATGTTGTCACAGAACATCCTTTCCCTGATGAGAAGCGGGGGCTGGCTGAGTTCGCTCTTACCGCCTGCAAGCATACTAAATCAAATGCTGTCGTCATCGCGCACGAGCATGAAAAAGGGCTATACCAGATACTCAGTATTGGTGCAGGCCAGCCTAACAGGGTGGATGCAATACGGAAACTTGCAGCCACAAAAGCTGTAGAAAACCTGAAGCTATTATATGAGCAGGAAAAGCCTGATGTTAGCGAGAATGAATTCATTAGACGAGTTTTGAGCGAATGCGTCCTTGCAAGTGATGCTTTCTTCCCCTTCGATGACAGCATCGTTTACTCGGCAGAGAATTACATCAGGTACATCGTATCTCCCGGCGGTTCTATACGGGATAAAGAAGTGATAGAGGCGGCGAACAGGCTGGGGGTTTCACTCGTGTTCACAGGAATGAGACATTTCCTGCATTAGAACGAACTGAAAATTTGATCGTATATCTTATCATATAATCGATGCAGCCGGCATGATTATTAAATTAATATAGACATAAATTTTAGTTAAATTTATGTAGAATCATTGTAATTCTTCATACGGTGATCGAAAGGAGGCAACAATATGGCAGATAACAACGTAGTATATATCGGAAACAAACCAGTGATGAACTATGTTCTTGCTGTTGTCAAGGAATTCAACAACGGCGCAAAAGAAGTTACTGTAAAAGCAAGAGGGAGGGCAATATCAAGAGCCGTAGATGCTGTAGAAGTCTCAAAGAACAGATTCGTAACCGATGCTAAAGTGAACAATATCAAGATCGGTACTGAAAAAATTGCCTCAGAAAATGGAGAGTCCAATGTCTCCATCATTGAGATCGTGATGGCTAAATAGCCCTCACATATCAACAAATAGTACCTTTATTTCCAGCGATATAAGATATGCCTGAGCGTGAGCTGTTAAGGTTAATTTTTAATTTTCGACATTTTACAGACGCGGCGTGGATGGCCACGCGGCTTCTTCTGGAGTTACTTTTCTCATATCAATTCTCCTTATGTTTGTTGATAAATGTATTGAATTGGGACTCTTTATATAAGTTTCAGCGCTTTATTTTGACTCATAAGCCCGTTTTAAGTCTTCAATGTCAATTTTATCCATTTGAAGCATTGCTTTCATAACTCTTTGGGATTTTGCAGAATCCGGGTCATTCAACATCTCGCCTAAAACAGTGGGGACAATCTGCCACGATACCCCGTATTTGTCTTTCAGCCAGCCGCATTGTTGTTTTTCGCCGCCCTCGGAGAGCTTTTCCCACAACTCATCTACTTCTTGCTGGGTCTCGCAGTTCACGAAAAACGATATGGCCGGCGAGAAGGTGAATTGTGGACCACCGTTTAACGCCATGAATTCTTGTCCATCGAGCTGGAATGTGACCCCCATTACCGTTCCCTTCTGTCCAGGCCCTTCTTCTCCATAGCGCATAATGCTCACGATCTTTGAATTTTTAAAAATGGAGGTATAAAAATTCATTGCCTCCTCAGCTTTACCATCGAACCACAAGAATGGGGTGATTTTTTGCATGTAGTTTCCTCCTTTAATCTAAATTCTATTTTTTCATTTTTTCCAAAAGCTCATCAAGACGCTCATGGGAATCATTGACACCTTCTTCCATTCCCGATTGGAGCATTCCATCACGGTCTGCGACAGACTGGAAAACAGCTTGTGCCGTTAGCTTCGTTTTTCCTCCAGGTAATTCCTCAAATTTTGCTGTCTCAAGAATCACATGACCCTTTTCTGGTAACCCTTCAAATTCAAAGGTGTCAATAATTCTCTCGGGTGATAATACCTCATGATAGACACCATGAAACGCATACTCATTGCCTTCTTGATCTTTATGGATATATCGCCAGCTTCCACCATTTCTTGGTTCAAATGTCTCAAGAGTCATTGTGAGTCTACGCGGACCAAGCCACTGTGTATAAAGCTTCGGATCTGTGAATGCTTTAAAAACGAGCTCTCGGGGCACGTCAAACTCACGCGTAATGATGATCTCTTGTTTTCCAGGTTCTGCTGTAATTGTTGTTTTATTATTTTTTGTCAATAGCATTCGCCTCCTTATTATTTTTTCTTGTGGGACGATCCTGCGTCATAAAATCGTTATTACTTTTAGGAACTTTTTCATTAGATTTTCCCCACTAATAAGGTAGTTATGTGTTCGATGATATAAGGATTTTCTGCAGTTTCACAGTTTCATAGATTTACCCTAAGAGACCAAGCTCTTTCATGGCTCTCTCCTCATCTTGATGAGCTATGAACATGATGATTTTTGGCTCAGGGCCGATTTTTTGGATAAAATATGTAACATCAAATTCAATCAGCTTGTTTCCAGTCTTCATTAAAGTCAATCCCCAGTGGACTTTGACTATCGAATATTCTCTGCTGATGGCGGTCTCTTCCATCGAGAGGATTTTGGCACGGGTTGATGCCAAGTTTATGGACTTTTGCAGCGAATTCCATTTTTGATCTTTGGCGGCAAATTCTACTTAACAAAACGGAATCTAAGATGTGTCCTGTCGGCTGGAAGTTCCACCACTTTTATTCTTTCCACCTTGATTGATTTATTGCCTATATCTTCAAATGGCCGGAAACCAGCTTTCAGAAATACCGGTATGATATCAATATGCAGTTCATCAGCAAGTCCTGCTCTTATACATTGCTGAGTGGTGCTTGCGCTGCCGATAATTGTAACATTTTTGTCGCCTGCGGCTGCCTTTGCTTGCCGGATTGCGCTTTTAATACCGTCTGTAACGAAAGTAAAGGTTAACTTGTCAGTTTCCTTTGGATGCTTTTTGGGTGCTTTATCTGTAAAAACAAATATTGGTACTTGATACTCATAATTACCCGCTAACGAATCAGGGTCTTCCGCCATAGCAAACTCTTTCCATGCCATCACTACCGAGCCGGTACTATGTATGGATTCCCGTAAGACCTCAGTATTTCGCAGTGTATCGAGATCAGGATACAATGCGCCCACGCTACCATTGCTATCTTCGGCAAACCCGTCCAGTGATATTGTTACTCCTAAAATAACTTTTCCCATATTTTATCCTCGAATTAACTATCTGATTATTACTTTATCGGCTGATAGTTGAGCAGAACAATTCCATTTTTAAATGCTTTTGCTTCGACAAGCTTCAAGTTCGTATTTTTGACATCTTTGAATAAGTATTTGCCAGCACCTAAAATAACGGGGACGACCACAAGCGCGTATTCGTCGATGAGGTTGAGATTTGCAAACTGTTGCACAATGGTACCGCTACCTAATATCGTCATATCTTCCTCTTCTTTCAGTTTAAGTATTTCTTCCGGTTCTATTTCATGCAAGAGCGTGATGTTTTTCCAATTGGGCCCTTCCTCCACGCTCTGCAGCGTTTTTGAAAATACTATCTTCGGACTATTGTTCACGACCTTAGCCATACCCGGATCGTTCTTGATCGCATCCGGGGTGGGCCAGTAACTTTTCATCATTTCATAGGTCGTATGACCAAACATCAGCGCGCTACCTGATTTCGCTTGCCCATGGGTATACTTTTCCCACTCATCATCTTTTTTTATTACCTTGAACCAATCTATCTCGCCGTTTGGCCCGGCAAAAAAGCCATCAACGGTTACGTGATTAAATACACTTATTTTTCTCATATTATTTTTCACCAACCTTTCCTACAGACTGAAAGCTAAGCAGCACGACCCCAGAACTGAATGTCTTTGTTTCTACAAATCTCAGTGTCTTATTGGTTCCTTCCTTAAAGAGGCGCTTTCCGCTCCCCAGAACAACAGGATAGACCAAGAGCCGATATTCATCGATGAGGTCATGTTGCATCAGTGAATTTACAAGTTCGCCACTGCCGGCGATTAAAATGTCCTGACCGGGCTGTTGCTTCAGCTTGGATACCTCTTCCGCGATGTTCCCTTTTATCAGCCTTGAATTGTTCCACTCAACCTCTTTCAAGGTCGTTGAAACAACATATTTGGGGAGGCTGTTCATTCTGTCAGCAAAACCCTCTTCATCGGCCCTGGAAGGCCAGGCGGCCGCAAAACCTTGATAGGTCACTCGTCCCAGTAGAAGAGCGTCGCTCGCAAATAGTTCATCGAATTTAAACTTCGCGATTTCTTCATTCCAGTATGGCATGGTCCAACCGCCGTGCTTGAACTTTTCAGCTCCACCTGGGTCTTCCATGACACCGTCCAGTGTCACGAACTCTGAAACAATTACTTTTCTCATTTTAACCACCTTCCAGCCATTCGTAGGTATTACACCCATTTACCATGATGGTCGGGTCGGACTTAGAGTATCCTTCTATATTCCACTTGCCGACCAATACATCCAGAAGCTTGAGCGGGGGGTCCGGCGTGGGCGGCCGCCCTCCTTGGCGTCGGGCTCTTTACAGCCCACCTGAGCGTCTGCCAGTATCAGCTATCATTTGAGCGTTTCGATGAACTCGTTCACCGGGATCGCCCTGTACGTCGCTGTCCTGACGCTGCCGCGGGATAAGTATTCGACAACCGCCTTGAAAATCGTATTCTCATCTCTTGCTTCCACGATTGTCATGAAGTCAAAATCTCCCAGGACCACATACTGCTCAAGCACCTCTATTCCCATTTCCCTGAGCTCGGCATTAACTTCCTTGACCCTGTTTGGGTTCTTCTTAAGGGTCTTTGCACCTTCATCTGTCAGTTTAGATGTTATAATATATCTTGCCATAACTATACCTCCAATGCCCATATTAAATTAGAGACTTCCTTGTATATAGACTTTGGGACAGGAATGGTCTTAAGACAAAAACAGTGGGTGCAGACTCTCTATTGCGCTGATTTGCTCAGGCAGGAACTACTAATCCGTTTTCATGCCTTCATAGAGAAGAGGTCACTTCCCTAACCTGTTGGTCCAGGCAACCAGGCTTTCCAGCAGCTCTTTTATTTTTTCTCTTGTTTTGCCGTCTGTTACCCTGCCTTTATCATCTATCTTCTCACTGGCAAACGCTACGATCACTTCCGGTCTGTTGACCGGGTACATATCGAGGAAAACAAACATTTGTCGCAGATGATACTGTGCCCTCGCCCCTCCCAGCATTCCCGGAGATGCGCTCATTATGCCAACCGGTTTACCTTCAAAAGAATTATCCCCGTAAGGTCGCGAAGCCCAGTCTATCGCATTTTTGAGAACGCCGGGTATGGAATAGTTATGCTCGGGCGTTGCTATCAAAATCGCATCCGCATCCCTGATCTTTGCTTTGAATTCCTTTACATTCTCCGGCATTCTGTTTTCCATGTCCATATTATAAGGAGGAATTCCCTCAAGGTCAAATATTTCAATTTTTGCATCTTCCGGTGATAATTCTAGGGCTGCGCGTAATATTGCTTTATTGTAAGAGCCCTTTCTCAAGCTACCTGCAAAGCCAAGAATCGTTATCTGCCCGTCCATAATCACTCCCTTAGCCCATCTGTAATATACCGCTTAAATGCTGTTTAAAATCCGAGTTTCTCATTTACGAAGATGAGAGTTACTTTACGATTAGGATTTATCTCTTTTTCAAACAGCAAAAATTTTCCAAGAGCACTTCCCGGATATCCAATGCTCTTCATTCTTTTATCTTCTAACGGAAAACAATACTCACGGAGGCGCTTGAATCCTTCTTCTACTGTAGGCACGATCTTTTGTGCCCCTACGATCCAGATGACATTATCCGAGGAGAAACTGAATGAAGGGATCGAACTTCCCGTGGCATTAACTACCAGCACCTCCCCGGATTCGACAACAGCATGCACGCTGCCGATCATGTAGTCTGCTGTCACGCTTTTTTTCCGAAGCTCTGTCTGTTTGACCGGGTCTTTCTCCGCCAAAATTTCGTTTTTTAGATTTTTCCACGAATGTTTCCCTGATATCAAAAGATCTGTAAAACCTATCTGGTCAAGCGTCGTTGAACCGGCGGTCATCACCTCTACCCCGGGAGGGATCAATTGTTTTAACCTGTTGAGCGCGTCTTCTTTCGTGTTCACAAATTCAGGATTAATGCCGCGAGGTTTTAATGCCTTCATTGTTTTTTCAACAGTTCCTTTTGATGCCAATGTATCATACTTCATAATTTTACCCCATTTTTATTTAGAGATTTGAGCATATAAGCATATCCAAAATAACCATGTCATCATTTTTGGATAGAGGGTGGAATAATAGAGGCTACCGTTTCAGCCTATTGTATTCTATTTTCATGCATTTGTCCATAACAACTTCAATCCCCGTCGCCATGGCTTTTGCCGCTGCCTCCTCGTTCACGATGCCCAGTTGCATCCACACGGCTTTTGCTTTGATTGCGATAGCCTCATCCACTATGGGAGGAACAGCCTCAGGGCGCCTGAAGATATCCACAACGTCCACTTTTACAGGTATCGATTTAAGGTCTGGGTAGCTTTTTTTCCCTTTCCACTCTGCCAGGCTGGGATTGACAGGTATGATATTATACCCGTGCTCTTCCAGAAAGCCTGCCACATCATAGCTTGGGCGCTCCGGATTGTCTGAGATGCCCACAACAGCGATGTTCTTATAGTTCAAAATCGTCTCTATGCTCATATAACTCCCCCTCCGGTCTATTTTTCTATATGCCTTTTAAAACATTATGTTCATTATCCAGTGCCTTTCGCAGTCGAATCAGGTTTAAGATATATCCAATCAGCACTACCCACACGATGGTAAATGCTGCATACAGGTAAGTCATACTCATAGCAGTTATTCTATCTTATTGTTACATAAAGGTTATGAACTCAAAAAATAATTCGTGATTCTATTGATAGAAAATAAAATAAAACCCCCAAGACTCGTGGCATGGGAGCTGACGAACGCCTGCAACCTTGCATGTATCCACTGCAGGGCGTCCGCAATTAAAGACCCTGCTCCAGATGAACTATCCACGGCGCAAGCCAAGCATTTCGTAGATGAACTGGTAGAGTACAAACCCATTATAATCCTCACAGGCGGGGAGCCGCTTCTTCGCGCCGATGTGTACGATATCGCACGCTATGCTTCGGGGCACGGCCTGCGGGTGGTGCTCGCAACGAACGGGACGCTTCTTACGCCCGAAATTGCCCGGAAATTAAAGGAAGCGGGCATTCAGCGGGTGAGCATAAGCATCGACGGAGCTAAAGAAGAGACACATGATACCTTCAGGGGAGAGCCCGGCGCATTCAATGGTGCTATGCGAGGGATCGATATCCTGAAAAAAGAAGGGATAAGCTTCCAGATAAATACCACTATCACAAAACGGAATCTTGCAGAAATCCCGGGGATTTACGACCTTGCTCTTGAACTGGGAGCCTCTGCGCTTCATATATTCCTCCTGGTCCCGACAGGAAGAGGCGAGGAGATCGAATCCGAGGAAATCCCGCCGCAGGAGTATGAGCGCGTGCTTAACTGGTTCTACGACAAGAGCAAGGGCTCTCGTATTCAACTGAAAGCTACCTGCGCCCCCCACTATTTCAGGATTATGCGCCAGCGCGCAAAGGCTGAAGGGATTAAGATAACAAGGGAAACGCACGGGCTTGAGGCGATGACAAAAGGCTGCCTCGGCGGCTCAGGGTTTTGTTTCGTATCGAGCAGGGGTGATGTCTACCCTTGCGGTTACCTGCCAGCGCTTGCGGGCAATATACGGCAGCGCCCGTTCAAGATGATATGGGAAAAATCAAAGGTGTTCAATGACCTCCGCAACCCGTCAATGCTAAAAGGGAAATGCGGCGCCTGTGAGTACCGCATGGTATGCGGGGGGTGCCGGGCGCGCGCGTACGCGGCTACCGGAGATTATCTGGATGAAGAGCCGTATTGTGTTTATGCGCCGGTGAAAGCATGATATCCCTGGATGATACTGATAAAAAGATATTAAATGCCTTGCAGCTTAATTTCCCGCTGGTTCACCGACCGTTCTCTGAACTGGCTAAGAGCCTGGGCTTAAAAGAGGAAGAAGTGCTCAGCCGCATCAAACGGCTCCAGGAAAAGGGAGCTATCAGGCGAATCGGTCCGATCATCAGCACAAAGAAAACGGGAGGCACGAGCACCCTTGTTGCTATGAAAGTGCCAGAGGAGCGGATAGAGGAGGTCGCAGAATTCATAAACCGGTACGATGAGGTATCGCATAATTATCTGCGCCCTGCGGATTATAATATCTGGTTCACGCTTTCGGCAGAGAGCGAGAAGAGGATGCAGGCGATTTTAAGGGAGATCGCTGAGAAGACTGGGTGCGAGGTCAGGAGCTTGCCTACGAAAAGGCTGTTCAAGATCGGGGTGAAGTTTAATATCAGGTAGTTGGAACATTTATAACGTAAAATGTAGATGCTCCGGTGCATTAAGTTTTAAAATCTTTAATATCAAAAAGCAGTAAATTCGGCTTCCTCTCTTTACTTTTAAAAGACCTTGCAACCACAGAGTAATACTCCCTCCTCTCTTCATTATTCCATTTAACAAACTTCGCTTTCTCCTTAAGTTCCATTAAAACTTTCTAAGCATTCACCTTATCCTTCCATTTGCACTCGCAGAAAAGGATTTCCTTAGTCCTCTCGTTGAGAGCGATAATATCAATCTCTTTATCTTTATTCCACCACCTGCCGAGCTTTGTAAATTTAAAAGGCAGCGCACCTTTTTCGTTAAGTTCTGTCAGGAACTCACCTACTATGGCCTCAAACCGCCTGCCTTCAAAGTACCCGATTTCTTTCCGGATTATGCTTTCAATCTCGCTGTAGTTCCCGCCTTCAAAAAGCGTCAGGTTTTTATGAATATACCTGAACCAGAACGCTACGACAGGATTTTTTATGAAGTATATTCCCTTCCTGGTTTTTCGCAAATCCTCAGTTACCGGGACTGTACGCCCCACCATCTCGTACATTTCCATCAGGTCTGAGAGGTATCTTGTGATCGAAGTCATACCAAGCCCGGTATAGGTCGCTATTTCATTCAGCTTTGTATGCCCGGTGGCTATGGCTTCAAGAATGGTATAGTACGTGCCTTTCCTTTTGCCGAATTCCTGCCTCAGTACATCAAGCACTTCATAGCCGAAAGGCGCATTTTCTCTCAGGAAAAAATAGGTTATTACGTCTATCAGTGGTTTTCCTTCGAGTTCGAAATCCTCGATTGCAAGATAGTACTTTGGGATACCGCCGAACACCGAAAAGAACTCTATCATGTCGGTCTCATTCTTGTAGCCCAATGCCTCAAGCATCTTTTTTGTATGTTTATAAGATAGCGGCGCCAGCTTTATTTTTGTTTTTATCCTTCCGTAAAGGGGAGCCTTCATATCTTCAAATGTTTTCTTTATCATTCCCACAATAGAACCCAGGAACACCAGCATTATCGGAGCGTCTTTATTCTCATCGATTTTTCTTTGTAATACCGAAAATACAGCAGGGTCTATATCCCGGAAGTTCTGGAATTCATCAAAAATTACTACCTTATGCCTGCATTTTTCAAACAATATATCGATGAAATCCTCCCATGAACCCAGACTGATAAGCGGCTCGATAATTTTTCTTCGTTTTAATTCATTTTCAAATTCACTTAAAAGCGCTTTTGATGTTTTGTTGTCATAAACAAAAAAATAAATGGCATCTTTGCCTTTTGAAAACTCCTTTATCAGTTCAGTTTTTCCAACCCGCCTCATCCCATAAATAACAACAGGGAAAAGCCTTTTGTTTGAAAACAAATAGCAATTCTCAAGTTCTTTAAGCTCAACATCCCTGTCTATGAATCTCATAATATTCACTTAGTGTATTATTCACTTAGTGAATATAAATAATTTTCCTTTTTCTGGGTTATAGTAAAGTTCTAAAATAATCATGAACCATTCTTGGAAAATAAGAAACCGCAGCTATGTTATTCCTCTGTAAGCCCTAATATCCTGAATTTATTGCTCAATTCTCCCAAGGCAAAACCTCTTTTATTTTATTCCCATCAAAAATAACCCCTTCGGCCACCCTGAGCTTTGCTATCTCTATGAACATCTTCACTTTTTCCGGAGCCCTTGGTTTTGTCCTGATAGCAGCCATGAATTTATAATATAAAATTATTGCAAAGATGTATAAGTATTTCGATTCCAATATCGCAACCTTTTAGGCTTATAAAACCTACAAGAGCTTATGATTGAGCCAAAGGAAATTATCGAAGTGTTATCAGAATACGATCTGAGCAAAACCACAATAGGCGTCCTGGCATCCCATTCCGCGCTTGATGTTTGCGACGGCGCGGTTGAAGAAGGGTTCAGGACATATGCCGTATGCGAGAAAGGGCGCGAGAAGACATATACTCAATATTTCAAGGCACAGAGGAAGAATGGGAAGCTCATTCGCGGCATTGTGGATAACGCAGATGTTTATAACAAGTTCAACGAGATTTTAAAACCTGAGAACCAGCAGAAGCTGCGTGACCAAAACGCGATTTTCATCCCGAACCGCTCATTCACTTCTTACTGCTCGATAGACAATATAGAGAATGATTTCAAGGTCCCGATGTTCGGAAGCCGTAACCTGCTCCGCAGCGAAGAGCGTGGCATCGAGCGGGATTACTACTGGCTGCTTGAAAAGGCTGGTCTCCCGTATCCGGAAAAGATCAAAAAGCCCGAGGACATAGACAGCCTTGTAATGGTAAAACTTCCACATGCCGTAAAGAAACTTGAGCGCGGGTTTTTTACAGCCGCTTCATATGCCGAGTTCAAGCAAAAATCAGAAGCTCTCCTGAAGCAGGGGGTTATCACGCGCGATGCACTTGCAGAGGCAAGGATCGAGGGTTACATCATAGGACCTGTCTTTAATCTTGATATGTTCTATTCGCCCATAGAAGAGGAAATGAGCAAAATAGAGCTTCTCGGCATCGACTGGCGGTTTGAGACAAGCCTCGATGGGCATGTGCGCTTACCTGCGCCCCAGCAGATGACACTGAACGAGCGCCAAATCACGCCTGAGTATACAGTATGCGGTCACAATTCAGCCACGCTGCGCGAATCTTTGCTGGAGGATGTATTCGAGCTTGCCGAGAAATACGTAAAAGCGACGCAAAAATACTACAAACCCGGAATCATCGGACCTTTCTGCCTTCAGACATGCGTGGACAAAGACCTTAATTTTTATGTGTACGATGTGGCGCCGCGCGTGGGCGGTGGCACGAACGTGCATGTCTCGGTGGGGCATCCGTACGGCAACACCTTGTGGCGCAAACCCATGAGTACGGGGCGGCGCGCTGCGATGGAGATACGGCGCGCAATCGAGCAGGAGAGAGTGGGAGAGATTGTGACGTAAGATAAATGAGCCACAGAGACGCAGAGGCACGGAGAGCTTTTTTCAAAATATTTCTCTGCGTCTCTGTGCCTCCGTGGCGATTGTTTTTATATAGATCACGAAATTTAGGATACTACCCCTTCCTCAACCTCGCCACTTCCTCCTTCCCCGGAATCCTCAGCACAAAACACCCGTGGCATGGCTTAACATAAGGCATAATAACGTCTTCATTATCTACAGCAATCGGAATTGGCGGCACTCCTATCAGATAATTATCAAAAATCTTGTACCCCGCCTCTACATAATAAACTTCCCTGAAATTTTTCTTAATGAAATCCGCGCACTCTTTAAAAGAGCTGTTGGGAAGCAGTATCTCATAATTCATTTCGTCAATGCAGCCCATGACTTCACCCCATCTATTTTTGCGCGGAGAGGCGTTGGATTATGAACAGCCTTTGCAGCGATGATAATAGAATCCTCGCTTTCTTTGATGAGCGGCTCGATATCTTTTCCGAAAATGACCGCTACAGTTTTCGCTTTTGAAAGAGATTTGACCGTGGCGAGATACGAAATGCCGCTGTCGCTGTGAATGAACACAAAACACAGGTCAAAATCCGTTTTCTTCTCTGCAAGATTTGCTATGCACCTGTCAAGGTCTATCACCTTTTTGATATAATGTTTTTCAGGGTCAGAGTTAAGGAGCAGGCTTATGGCAGCATTGTTCCCTGCCGCAGTAACCTCAAACCCTTCTCGGTTCAGTTTATTTGCGATATACAGCGCCGCTGCTGTCTGGACAGGCAGTTCGGGGCATCCCATCATAAGAAGTGCGTTCATTCCGGATTCCTCTCTTTTGATTTTTTATAATATTCGATACGCTTATTAAGTACGCATCCCCCACCGCGAATGCCGCCTATCGGATTTCCCGGCACTCCCATCGAGTTCATGCAGCGCGCCATCACAGCAGCGCCACGCGCAAGCCCGTCATCCACGAAAACTACACGGTCTCCGGGTTCTTTATAGATCCCCAGATTCTCGACAGCTTTCAGTATCAGGTGCGGTTTGCAGCCCGTAATTGCAGCTCTCCCCGTCAATCCGATGGACGTTTTCTCAGTAATGAGATCGTTATCTATTCCCAGCTTTATAAGGCGCTCAACCATCATCGCCGAGACAAGATCAAGTGTAGCGAACATTGCCTTCAGACCGTGTTTTGAATATATCTCAGCGCCTGTATCGGTCAGTTCAGGCATAAGGCTTCCGTTAACCCCGACATCGCATCCGATGAGGGTAACGCCAATCTCTTTTGCTGCCCTCGGGTCAACAGGCACGCTCCCGTACCTTTCCCTATCCTCGGGTACGATTTCGATAGATATGCGGGAATGAATCGCATCGGTATATTTTTTAATGACGGAGCTTTTTGATAGCCATATCATGATTTCTTTGTTGTTGCTGTACAGGTCAAGAGCAGCACCGTATCGTTTATCTACAAGCCCTGTGCCTTTTATCACAGCATCAGGGATTGCGCCTGCGTAGCCGCACAGGTTGGCAATTGTCTTTGCGTACGGAATATCATCGTTGGTGATGCGCCCTTTCAGCGTGGTGCCAAAATCCATTGAAAAAACAGGGTTCCTGTAATCCACGCCTGCCCATTTCGCCCCCTCTTTGATACCTGCTGTTGACAGCTCGCCTTCCATCTCATTTGCCACAATTTCCACACCTGTAGAGCCTACCGGGGGAAGCACTCCGCCAACCGCGCCTGTAAAAATCACCTTGTCGATAAGAGTATGGTCCCTGAATTTTAAGGGTATGTTCTCAATAGACATCGCAGGCACCATTTTCTTTGGAGGGATGCCTGCAAGAAGACAGCCGTCAGCCAGGGCTTTTATGAACTCCCCGACTTCATGGGGTGATGAGAACCCTGCGACAACACCAGTTGACCGCACAGCGAAATCAAGGTGCGTCCCGATATCCAGGTTGACAGCCTCGTGCGCTTCTATGAGCGTGTCGCGGACCAGTTCAGCTATCGATTCCCTTGTCAGCGATACGCCGCTTAAGGTCGTGCCGAAAATCCTCTCATTGGGTTTGGGCTTCCTGACGTCGCGGGTCATTTTCACAGTCTTGTTCAAAAGCCGGGTGCGCCCATCCTTCATGTTCGTGGCTGTCAGGATGCATTTCGTGGTGGTGTTCCCCACTTCGATGGATGCCACGATAAAGTAAGGTACGACTTCAGCCACCATTTTCGGGTCTCCTTTAAGTTCAACCGGACTGATGCGCTGGCTTTCGGCGATCCTTGGTTTGGGGCCTAATATGCAGCCGAGAATGAATTTAATAGCGTTTTCCATATTCATCTCTGGGTTTTGATAGATGTGGTCATAACCATACTTTAACTTAAAAACCTAACTACCATGGAACATAATTAAAGATGCTGTTTTAAGCTATATCCTATAAGGGCTTTCATGATTCTCTTAATTTGTCTAATTTCCACTGTATGCGACGCAGTACTCCACGAAGGGTCTGTACCTCGCGCCCCGTTAATTCGGCCCTGCCGAGTATTCTCTGAAGCATAAGCTGGGTCTTGTTCGTTTTATGTTCTTTATATTCAATATCTGCAAGCACCTCTTCGATATGTTCGTATAAAAGCTCGATATCAAAATGTTCGGCAAGATGGTTTTCCCCGCCGCAAATATCGCTCAATTCATATAAGATAACTGCGACAGCATGAGAGAGATTCATACTTGGATAATCGGGACTTGTGGGGATGTTCACCAGTATGTTGCACAGCTCAAGCTCATCGTTCCGCAGCCCGTCGTTTTCCCTTCCGAACAGCAGAGACACGACCCCGCTTTTCCCGGTGAGTTTTTCCTTGAGCCTGCGGGGAGCCAGAGCAGGCATCCTCACATGTTCATTCTCGGTCGTTCCAGCAAGTCCGGTAGTACCTATAATGATGCTTGAGCCCGCCAGGGCGTCTTTTAAAGAAAATTCGATCCTGGCATTCTCGATTATATCATATGCATGCACAGCCATCACGCGCGCCCGCATATCGAGCACGCACGGATTCAAAAGCACAAGCTCGCTAAAGCCGAAATTCTTCATAACGCGGGCTACTGAGCCAACATTACCGCTATACAGCGGCTCAACAAGAACAATTCGAAAGATAAGTGGCGGCATAGTTTCAGGTAAAATTTTTTGACAACATCATGAATAGTTTTCCAGGAATTTGAGATTATAATGTTTGGTCAATTCTTTTATATTTTGCTTCATCTCACCTTCTATGTTCTTAAATAAAACTGTCGAATTCTCCTGTTCTGACAGGGCAAGTAAAAAGCAATCTGAAAATGCAATATTATACCTGGATTTTATGGTTGCAGCTTTGAGACATAATTCGTACTCCAGGGGCTTTATTTCTACGTGAGGGTGATAGTAAACAAAATCATAGAGTTTCTTCGCTTGCTCCTCGGAGCGTGGAGGCATGTACACTTCCCGATAGACTCTCTCTGCTACATAATATATTTCAGCCAGTGTTAGCGGGGTGAGAACAGCAGTAGCTTCTCCACTGTTAACCGAATCGACTATCGCTTTTGCCTGCGGATGAAAGGCACCGCGAATGTTGATATATTCTATCCAAACACCTGTATCTATTGCTATCATTTTATCCCTAAGTCATGAAGCAGTTTCTTGAGCTTTGCCTCATCAACCCCACGGGATGTTTCCAGAGCCCTGTCAGCGGCATGCGGGGAGGCACTGACAAATAACTCTGCGGGTTTTACCTCAGGCTCTGCTACCAGGATTATCTTTTTGTTCTCCTGGAAAACTTTTAGCTTATTGCCCATTGTTAAGCCGAGCATCTCCCTTATTTTTTTGGGGATTACTATTTGTCCCCTGCTGGAAATTGTTACGGTTGTCATAAGAGCATGTAAGACGCTAATCTTATTTAGGTCTTACTATATCTTTACAAATAATAAGAGTTAAGTTCACAATAACAGTATTACAAGCATGTCAGTCTCAATAGCACTTGCTGGAAAACCGAATTGCGGGAAGTCAACATTTTTTAAAGCCGCGACGTTAGCGAATGTTGAGATCGCAAACTACCCTTTCACTACCATAGATGCAAACCACGGCGTTGCATACGTAAGAACTACATGCCCGTGCAGGGAATTAAAGCTCAACTGCGGTAATTGCAGGGATGGCGTGCGGTTCGTACCTATAGGCATGATAGATGTGGCAGGGCTTGTTCCTGATGCGCATAAAGGGCGCGGGCTTGGCAATGCCTTTCTAGATAACTTAAGGCAGGCAAAGGCCATAATCCATGTCATCGATGCCTCAGGCGGCACGGATATTGAGGGTGCGCCTGTGCCCGTGGGTTCACATGACCCGCTCGAAGACATAGCATTCCTTGAACATGAGATAACAATGTGGCTGTCCGGTATACTGAAACGCAACTGGGAGAGGCTTTCGCGCAAAGTACAGGCTGAGGGGCTGAAACTGGAGGAAACAATAGCAGGACAGCTTGAAGGCGCAGGGATTACGGAAGGGCATGTAAAAACAGCGCTTACCAGGCTGAAACTTCCTCGCGATAAGCCCCATATGTGGACCGATGAGCAAATCATCGAATTATCAGATATGCTAAGGGCTGAGAGTAAACCCCTTATATTCGCAGCAAATAAAATCGATGTCGCATCGCAGGAGAACGTCGAGCGGCTTTCGAAGGCAGGTGCAATACCTGTCAGCGCCGCGGCGGAAGTAGCGCTGCGCCTTGCCGATAAAACCGGGGCGATAAAGTACATACCTGGGGATGCCGATTTTGTGGAATCACCTAATCTTTCCGAGGCGCAGAGAGAGGCGCTTGCCAAAATGCGCACCCTTATGAAGAAGTACGGGGGTACTGGCATCCAGAGATGTATTAACGAGACCGTGTTCAAGCTTCTTGACCTTATAGTGGTTTATCCTGTCGAGGACGAGAACAGGTTCACTGACAAAAAGGGGAACATGCTTCCTGATGCCTTCCTTGTGAAGAGAGGAAGCACTCCGAAAGACCTGGCATTTATGATCCATACCGATATCGGTAAAGGTTTCCTCTACGCTGTAGATGCTCGCACCAAGATGAGGCTTGGGGAGAAGCATGAGCTAAAGAACGGGGGTATTGTGAAAATCGTGGCGGTGAAATAGGGGGTCTTTAACTTTAGACCCCTTTGAATCTTAATGTGAGATGCAGTTACTTTTTATCTTCATCCACTACTTTATATTCGGCATCAGTAACCTTCTCGTCTTTTGCCCCTTCTGTCGATCCCTGCTGAGCCTGTTCCTGCTGTCCCTGTTGCTGTGCCTGTTGTTGCTGCGTCTGCTGGTACAGTATTGTGCTTATCGCATGCATCTCCTTCGTTAGCTCCTCGATAGCAGCACGGATACTTGCCGCATCATCGCTTTTCATTGCTTCTTTTAATCTCTCAACAGCCTTCTCTGCTTTCTCTCTCTGTTCGCCTGAGACTTTATCGCCCAGTTCCTTCAGCGTCTTTTCTGTAGTATAGATCAGCGTATCAGCCTGGTTCTGGAGCTCGACTTTCTCTTTCCTCTTCTTGTCTTCCTCAGCATATCTCTCGGCATCTTTTATCCTCTTATCGATATCCACTGAGGACATCTTAAGCGGCGCGGTTATCGTCATCTTCTGCTCTTTACCTGTTCCAAGGTCTTTCGCAGATACGTGCAGTATCCCGTTAGCGTCAATATCAAAGGTAACTTCTATCTGCGGCACGCCGCGCGGTGCCGGCGGTATGCCCACGAGGTTGAACCTGCCAAGCGTCACGTTATCATACGCCATCGCCCTCTCTCCCTGGAGTACATGTATCTCTACGGTCGTCTGGCTGTCTGCGGCTGTCGAGAATATCTGACTCTTCCGTGTCGGGATTGTGGTATTCCTGGGTATGAGCGGTGTCATAACATGACCGAGCGTCTCAATGCCAAGCGTAAGAGGAGTAACATCAAGCAGCAGGATATCTTTCACTTCACCTGCAAGAACGCCTGCCTGGATTGCTGCACCCATTGCCACGCATTCCATCGGGTCAACGCCTCCTTCCACTTTCTTGCCGATATAATCCTCAACGAATTTCTGGACTATTGGCATTCTGGTAGGTCCGCCGACCATGATTACCTTATCAATATCTTTAGGCGTTAATTTTGCATCAGACATTGCCTGGCGCAAAGGACCTTTGCATCTATCCACAACACTGCCAACGATTTCCTCAAGCTTGGCTCTGGTGAGCGTCATGGTCAGGTGCTTTGGACCCGATGCATCTGCTGTCAGGAATGGCAGGTTGATATCAGAGGTAAGGGTCGTTGAAAGCTCGATTTTCGCCTTTTCAGCGGCATCCCTTATTCTCTGCATGGCGACCTTGTCATTGCGTACATCGACACCCTGCTGCTTCCTGAACTCCTCAACGATGTAATCCACGAGCTTATTGTCCATATCCGTTCCGCCAAGCTGGGTGTCGCCGCTGGTGGACTTTACTTCAAAAACGCCGCCCACGAATTCCATTATCGTAACATCAAGTGTGCCCCCTCCGAAATCGAACACCATTATCTTCTGCTCTTTCTCCATCTTGTCTAACCCATAAGCAAGTGCGGCTGCCGTGGGTTCGTTGATTATCCTTACGACCTCAAGACCTGCGATGGTACCAGCATCCTTGGTCGCCTGCCTCTGGTTATCATTGAAATAAGCTGGCACTGTTATGACAGCCTTCTCGACCGTATCACCCAAAAACGCCTCAGCATCACGCTTTATTTTTTGCAGCAGAATCGCGGAAAGTTCCTGCGGCGTATAATCTTTCCCGAATATCCTGTACTTGTAGTCGGTACCCATCTTCCTCTTAAAGGCAGTGACAGTGCCTTCAGGATTCGTGATCGCCTGTCTCTTTGCAGGTTCACCTACCAGCCGCTCGCCGGTCTTTGTAAAAGCCACGTAGCTGGGAAAAGCTTTCCCGTACTGGGTAATACCTTCAGCACTTGGAATTATCGTTGGTCTTCCTCCCAGCATCACTGCTGCGGCAGAATTGCTCGTTCCGAGATCTATACCTATGATTTTTGCCATTATTTCACCTCATTCTCTATTTTATCCTCTTTCCTTTTCGATACTCTGACTTTAGAATAACGAATGACCTTGTTGTTTAACATATAACCCCTTGCAAACTCTTCAAGAATTGTACCGTCTTCGTACTCATCCGTAATCGTCTGCATCATTGCTTCGTGTTTATAAGGGTCGAATTTTTCCCCCGGTGCTTTAATCGGAGTCAGACCGTTTTTCTCAAGAACATTTTTGAATTGCTTATATATTAGCTCCATACCCTCAATTAATTTATCCTTGTTTTCCGCCTTCTTTGCATTCTCCAACCCCCTTTCAAGATTCTCCATTACGTCTATCAGTTCTAATATGAGCTTCTCGTTCGCATATTTTACGAACTCTTCCTTTTCTTTGAGCGTCCTTTTCCTGACATTTTCAAACTCTGCGCTCAGGCGAAGAAGACTGTCTTTACAATCTTCATGCTGCTTTTTTGTCTCATCTAATTGTTTTTTTGCATCTTCTAATTGCTTTTTCGTATCCTCTAATTCTTTTATCAGGGCTTTTTCATGAGGACCAGGTTCTTCTATTTCTTCAGGTTCGGAAGGTTCGCTTTCTTTAACGTCAACCCGTTTTCCTTCTTTGCCTTCTTTGTTGCTGACCATACGACAACCCCATAATTAATTTAAAAATCAAATATTTAAGCGTTAAAGAATATACTAACACCTCGAACCTGTCATACCACATTTCAAATTAATATGTTGTGCCTTATCCTATTTAATGTTAGTCTTCCTCAATAGGCGGTGCCTGTATCCCATTGTAAAAGTCCGCAGTGTGCTCTGGATTGACATCCATCATGCCTGTTTCCTTTGCCATCAGGATATCATCGATGCGCAGGATCATATTCGCAGCATCTGTTGCGGATTTTATTATCTGCGTCTTTACGCGCAGCGGCTCGATGACCCCTAACTGGAGCATATCCTCGGCTTTTCCCGTGAACACATTCAATCCCGCTGTGCTGATACCTTTGCTGTGCATGTTCCTGAGATCCACAAGTGCATCGATCGCATCAAGACCTGCATTTTCGGCAATACCTTTGGGTATCTCCTCAAGCGCATCTGCATAAGCCATAACCGCAAGCTGCTCCCTGCCTGAACGTGTGGTGGCGTATTTTCGAATCTTTATAGCAAGCTCAACCTCAGGTGCGCCGCCTCCCGCTACTATCTTGCCGTCCTCTATTACATCCCCGACCACGCGCAGCGCATCGTCCAGGGCACGTTCAATCTCATCAGCCACATGCTCCGCGCCGCTATATATCAGAATGGATACGGCTTTGGGGTTCTCGCATCCCTCGATGTAAATCATCTTGTAGTTGCCCACACCGCGCTCTTCGACTATATCAGCCCTGCCGAGGTCTTGCTCTTCAACCCCGTCAAGTACCGAGACAACACGGGCGCCGGTCGCTTTCACTATTTTTTTGATCTCCTCATCCTTGCATCTGCGTACTGCGAATACACCTCTCTTTGCAAGGCTGTGCATCCCGATATCATCTATGCCTTTCTCTGTGAATATGACGTTGGCCCCACTTTTTAAGAGCGCTTCGACTTTTTCATCCACAAGTTTTGTCTCTTCAAGCCTTGCTTCCTTGAGGAGTTCCGGGGATGTAATCTGGACTTTTGACGTGATCTGTGTTTTCTCAACCTCGATTCCAGTATCAAGAACCGCGATTCTTGCATTCTCGACTTTCTTTGGCATGTTTTTATGCGCCCTGGCTTTATCGATCACGACCCCGTGAACGAACTTTGTATCTTTTATACTGCCGCCGCGCTGGTGGATGATGTTGATATTTTCCTTCACGCTCACCCTGCCGCCGTCTTTGATCGATTGCGCGGTCTTTACGCATAACTGGACGAGCGAATCAAGGGCAAGGTCTGCGCTTTTTCCTGTGAGCGCCGTCCTTGCTATATTCTCCAGCACGTCGTCTGAAGCATCGATAGCCATATCCTCAAGGATCTCAAGTGCCTTTACCGAGGCAAGGCTGTAACCCCTTGTTATGCTCGTCGGATGGACGTTCTGCTCTACCAGAGTTTTCGCTTTGCTCAGGAGTTCTCCTGCAAGAACTACCGCGCTCGTTGTGCCGTCGCCAGCCTTATCTTCCTGCGTGCGGGCGATCTCCACCATCATTTTTGCAGCGGGATGTTTTATGTCCATCTCCCGCAGGATGGTCGCGCCATCGTTCGTGATTACCATGTCCCCGACCGGGTTCACGAGCATCTTGTCCATGCCTTTCGGGCCGAGAGTAGTCCTTACCGCATCTGCTATCGCTTTTGCTGCCGTGATGTTGAATCCGAGTGCTTCTTTTCCCTGGGTACGTGTTTTGTCTTTATCCAATATAATAATAGGCTGTCCAGATAGTTGACCTGCCATAATGAATTACCTCCGAACATAAAGATGATTCTAAGTGTTTGTGGTTCTATAAATAATTAATCCAGCTTGGATTCTGTTAAGTTAAGGAGTATGGGGGTAGTTTTTTATGGAGTTAAATTTTAATAGAATAACTTTAATTAATTATCTGAAAATGAGAATTGGAACATGCAAAAAAAAGTAAATCCAAAAAATCATATCAAAAAGGGTCTTATATTTTTGCTAACTCCTATTTTAGTTATGCTGTTAATCACCGAAGAATCTTTTCCTAGATATTTATTTTATGCCATTGAAATTTTGATTATGGGTTTTTTAATTTCTTTAGTGTTTTCGTACTCCAAACAAATACTTGGGATTTTTATGCTACCTCCTTATGAGGAAATAATCACTTCTAAATATATTTCTACATATTACGTAAAATTTATGATAAATGCTTTTTGTTTAACATTTTCAATTTCAATATTATTTTTTAATAAAACTACTAATTTTTTGCAGTATTCTTATCCTGCTTTAACACTTCTTTGTGCGTCTAGAATTTTACAATATAAAAGAGGAGATAGAGAAGAAGAATTTCTTGAAGTTGTTTATGATTTTGTAATTATCATAATACTCTTTGCATTTATGAGATTTATGGGGACGCTTTCCAGACTCAACGACACATCATTGTTATCAATGTCTTTTATTAATATCCCTATAATTACAAAAGAGGATATACAGATATTTCTTTTATTATCAATTTCAGTGTGGGCACTATTGTCCACCTTTGAACGATTAAAGCTATTTAACAAAATATTGCACTCGCAAAGTTAAATATTATATTTTGAACGTATAAATTTTAATCATAAGAAAACAATATACTCCTTAACTTAACAGAATCTCCAGCTTGGCGCCCCGACCGGGTACGCCTTCAGGTCTGCAAGAGAAAAAACCCATCCCATTGATGCAGACTGAGGAGTTTCGCTCTAACCGGAATATTACTGCTACTGGAACATATCGGCGCCGGAGATTTAATATTTTAAAAGTGATAAATGTGCAGCGCCTGTATCGGCGTTGAATTTTACTTCAAAAAACATCAGCAAATTCCTTGAATCATGAATAATAAATCTCATGGATTTATGGTTAACCTTGAGTTTCTACCATCAAATGTAATTGAATATTCATCTATTACATTCCGTCCGACCAGAACATCTCCCTCGTCCTGATAAAAAGCGATAATCTCCCTGTGTTCATTTTTAAGGAACTCTATGTTTATTCTGGTGTACCATGCAGTGACAATGCCTCCAACAGCACACACGCTGGAACGGTAGAGCATTTCCAGCTCCAGCTTGAGCCATAGTTCCCTTGGTACAACTACCGTATCCGAACCCGTATCCAGATAGGCATAGGCCCTTACCTTCTTATTGGAGGCAGGGTTGATAAGAGTGACTGGAACAAGCGGGTCGCTGTCAATGTAATCGAAAATTACTTTTTCAGTCATATTTCCTTAGCCTGACAGTAGCTGGATTCTTACCCACCCTGCGCATGAAGAGCCTGTGACCCGGTCGCTTTTTCCTGGCTTCGAGATCGACTTGGCCTATATGCTCTCCGACCGATGCGAGGTTATTCTCTTCGACGTCTATGGCAATTATCTTCCCGCTGTATAGTTTCTCCCATTCTTCCCTGTGGGCTTCATAGATCTGCTTTGCTTTTTCATCTATTATAAGGGCATCTGCCATCTGATTCATCTCTTTAGGTTCATTTGATTATATGTCCTTTTGCTAAATAATCCTTCCTTAATGTTTCCGGTAGATCTTTTTCCTGTGACCTGCTTCTATCACCAGGATCAGCAAACGCTCATTTTCTATGTAAAGGATAGCCCGATATTCACCAACACGGTGAGTATACAGAGTATTCTTTTGCGTCCCTTTGATCTTTTTTACATGAGGATAAGGATCATCTTTAATGCTGTTGATTGATCGAATTATGCTCTGTGCGATCTCCAGAGGTAATTTTTTGAGATCCTTTCTTGCTTTTGAAGTATATTCGACCACATATCTCATTTCAGGTCAAACTCTTCCATGATCTCTTCTTCGGAATGCAGGCGTCCGTGTTTTATATCTTCGAGGGCTTCTTCTATACCCTTTATCGCCTCATCGCTGAGAGGTTCTTCATCTATTGCCAGATTTGTCAATCTTTCTATAACGGAACTATACGATTCGCGAGGATGAGATTTTAGAGAGGTAAGTTTATCCTTTACCTTTGGGTCTATACAGATCGTAGTGGTAACTGTCATATAGGTACCTATAGTAACCTATATGTAATAAAATCTTCGGTAAGACAAACACTTGACAGAACCTTCAAATTTCGGTTTGATGAAATTATACACGTTCTGCATGTTTCGTTGAAGCAGTGCCCACAGGTCATGCATTTGGATAAGATCCTATCCAAAAGTTAAAACCACAGAGAGCACAGAGGACACAGAGATTTCTTAAACGCGTCTCTGTGTTCTCTGTGAACTCTGTGGTTTATTCGAAAATATACTACTGATTGATTTTTTCGGATAGATTCTAAGAAGTAGAATTCATCTCCTCTATCTCCCATCCCAGGAAATCCTTGATTATAATGTAAGCCATCTCAGGCGGAATAGCCCCGACCTCGGTGCATATAAGGTCAATGTACTCACGCGGCGTAACATCAAAAGCAGGATTCCTGACGCGGACGTTTGAGAACTCATCCAGCTTCTCCCTGCTGATCACTTCATCGCTCGCCCGCTCCTCTATCTCCACAAGTTCCCCCAGTATGCTTCTCGGGCTGAATTTATAGGTCTCAGCCGCTATAACGACATTTGTCCTTGCTTCATGCGCAGCCAGCGCAAGCTGGGAAGTCCCTATCTTGTTGATGACCGAGCCGTTCACTGTTACGGCATCCGCTCCCATGATAACAAGGTCAACGTCTTTCATGAAAAAACGAACTGCCGAGTCAACTATCAACGTGGTGTTAATCCCCAGTTTATCAAGCTGCTTTATGGTCAGAAGCCCCTGCCACCTTGGTCTTGATTCCGTGACTATCACGTTAATATCCTTCCCCTGAGCATGCACCTCCGCCATAATAGAGATGGCGGCGGATGAATTGCAGTGGGTCATGATCGTGTCCCCGTCCCGTACCCTTCGCGCTCCAATTTCCCCTATCCTCCTTACCGCATTCTCTGAATTCGTGATAAATTCATCAGCAAGTTTCTTAATATCCGCCTTTGCTTCATCCACATTCTCGCCCTTGTATCTCATCACCCACCTGACCGCATTGGGCAGGGATACGGCTGTCGGGCGCGTGCTCACAAGCAGTTCAGCGGCATATTTCATCTTTTTATTGAGCTCATCCAGGTCTTTTGCCGTAAGGCGCGCCGCATAATCCCGGAGTTCTGCTGCTGCTGCCCGTGCTATTTTTCCCGCGCCGCGTATCTCCATTGATTTTATTTTTTCTGCAGTCTCTTTAAGTTGTTTCATGCTCCCTCGATCCTTCGATATATTAATTCCATATTCACATGCTCTTCAATAAATTTTGCAAGTTCTTCTATGCTGTCGCCATCGTCTTTATTCTTAAATATTATACCTTTTTGTTTATATAAATAACCCAGGAATGAGGTTCTTATATTCTCATTCTCGAACAGCCCGTGAAGATACGTCCCGATAACAAGCCCGTTCTTGCTCATACTTCCGTCGTCGCCAAAAGCAGGCTCCCCGCCGTCTGTTTCACCCATGTGTATCTCGTATCCTCGGACTTTTCCGCCTTTTAGCTGTCCGAGAATTGCGCCGTCTCCAGTCACAGGTTTTTCAACCTGTCTTGTCTGCTTCTTATAATCCAGGAAACGCGTGGTCACATCCAGGAGACCCAAGCCCTTTATCGAACATGCGCCGCCAGTTCCCTCAAATCCGCTATCAATAATCTCATTTCCGAGCATCTGGTAGCCGCCGCAAATACCTATAACAGGCGTACCTTTTTTCGATTCTGCTATGATTTGCTTGTCCAGTCCTTTTGACCTCAACTCCTTCAGGTCTTCCATGGTGTTCTTAGTTCCGGGCAATATAACCGCATCAGGCTCGCCCAAGGAATCCCCCGGCTCGATGTACCTGATATCGGCGTACTTCTCAAGAGGCTCAAAATCAGTAAAGTTGGATATGTGGGGCAGCCGTATTATCGCTATTTTGACAGGATGATTATTGCCGGTCTTGTCTTTTATGGAAACCGAGTCTTCGGACGGGAGCTTTATATCCGTGTACGGAATAACACCAAGCACCGGAAGCCCTGTGAGTTCTTCAAGTTGCAAAATCCCGGGCTCAAGCAGCCTTATATCGCCGCGGAATTTGTTTATTATTATTCCGAAGACCAGAGACCGTATGTCCTCAGGAAGCAACTGCAGCGTCCCGTATATGCTTGCGAACACGCCGCCGCGCTCGATATCCCCGACCAGTATTATATGGGGTTTAACAGTTCTCGCTATCCCGATATTCACTATGTCACGGTCGTACAGGTTGATCTCAGCAGCGCCGCCTGCACCTTCTATTATTATCATGTCGTGCGCAGACGCAAGCCGGTTGTACGCCCCTGTAACTACTGCCATCATGCCATCAATCGAATCATAGTAATCGCCTGCCCTTTTATCTGCGAAAGGTTTACCCAGGATTATTACCTGGGAAATATGGGAGCCTTTTGGCTTTAACAGGACAGGGTTCATGTCGGCCGTGGGTTCAACCCCTGCTGCTTTTGCCTGGATCGCCTGCGCTATTCCTATCTCTTCCCCATTTCGTGTGATCCATGAGTTAAGGCTCATGTTCTGTGCTTTAAAGGGTGCTACCCTGTATTTTTTTGAGAAACTCCTGCACAGGGCAGCCACAAGTATGCTTTTTCCCACATGCGAGCTTGTCCCGATGACCATGAGACTTTTAGTCATAGCTGTCTTCTCCTATTTCTATATACAGTGCATACGCCTGCCAGGAGTATAAATATTAAGGCTGCCGTCCCGATGCTGTCAGAGATATACCCGTTAGCGATCATCCACTCATTGGAGTATCCCTTAAAACCATAATCGAATACCCATATTAATTTATTTGATATGCTCAAACTCAGGCTGGCATCCACGAAAGCCATCTTGTTATAAAACGGATAGAAAAGTACGACTCCCCCGTCGAACATATCCATAAAAACATGGGATGCGAGATAGACCGCTGCAATAACGAATATGGCTTTTTTTTGCTTTATTATCATGCCGAGAAAAAGAAAAAGCATCGGGAGAAATATGTTGTGCAGCAGCATCCTGTGCTGGTCCACGAACGAATCAAAATCAGGTACGATCGCAAGCGGCAGGAGTAACAGGATATACTTCTTATCCTCTTTCCTGCCCACGATCAACAGTGCAAGCAGAGGAACTATTATATGTATTGGCCAGTCAGGCATTTTTTATTCTATCTTATCTACTCTTGTCACTCGCAGTAATGCATTAAGGGGTACTCCCTTTATGTCGTCTATTCCTTTTTTATCTACAAGTACCGCGATAGCCACAGGCTTGGCTTCCACTCCCTCAAGCACTTCCACAGCTTCTGAAAGTGTCGCGCCCGTTGTGACAACATCATCGATGAGCACACAGTTCTTGCCATCTACCTTCGCGAAATTCTGGCTGATGGTGCCTTTGATTTCCTTTGAATTCGGTTCCCAGCGCTGCTTGTTCGGATGGTAAGTGGTGAACTCGCATCCGAGTTCGTCCGCTACAAGATTTGCAAGCGGTATCCCGGAAAGAGCTACGCCTACGACAACATCGATACGCTCATCGGTCTCATCAAGACAATCAAGGATCATATCTGTCAATGCGCCTGCTATCAATCTCTGCCTGTTCGAACTCCTGCCGATGTTGCTCCAGTCAACGTAAATATCCTTGGGCGCCTGCGTTACATCTGTCTTTTTGGCATGGACAAGGAGCCATGTTGCAGTCTCGCGTGAAATATTCAATTCATCTGCGATCTGACCTGTGGAAAGTCCACCCGCCTGGAGTTCAACAGCTTTCTGGGTTAATTCATCGATTGTCTTCATAAGTATCACCAAGAACGGTAATACTTCTTTTTCTTTGTATATAAGAGGTTGTCTTGATGCGTTGGGTGTTAAACAACTTTTTAATCCGCTACGGTCACTGTTTCTCCAAAATCAAGGATAATGAAATCCTCAGGCTTCACGCCATGACTTTTGATGGCTTCCTCAAGCTGCCGGGCAGGGGCATCGATGCCTTCATCGCTTAAATGAAATGTCCCCAGGTGAATTCCAACACTTAGCCCGGGTTTTAAAATTTGATACGCCCGCACGGCATCATCAGGGTTCAGATGCACTGCGCTCATGAACCAGCGCGGCTCGTAGGCTCCGACCGGTAGCAGCGCCACCTTAATATCCGAAAACCTCTCGTGGATCTGCTCAAAGAATTCCCCAAAACCCGTGTCCCCTGCAAAATATATCTGCCCGGGGGAGCTTTCGATCACGAACCCACCCCAGAGGCTTTTATCTATATTCCAGGGGGCACGGCCTGAAAAGTGCTGTGCAGGGACAAAATAAGCACTCCTGCCGTTGGGGAGAGATGTTTTTTCCCACCAGTCAAGTTCTTCAATCCTGCCTGATACCTTTTTTTCCAGTAATTTTTTGTTTCCCAGCCCGGTTACAAAAAGCGGAGAAAATTTCTCCCCCAAGGCTTTCAGTGTGGGTATATCCATGTGGTCATAGTGGTTATGGCTCACCAGCACAGCATCGATGACCGGAAGATCCTCGAATCGTATCCCCGGAGAACGGACGCGTTTACTACCCACATATGGGACAGGTCCTGCCCAGTCCGACCAGATTGGATCTGTAAGAATGTTCATCCCATCCGCCTGGATGAGAAATGTAGAGTGATTGACAAAAGTTATCCTTATCTCGTTACCGCTCACGCGGGCTGCTGGTACAGCGCTGGCAGTTGATTCGATCCACCCGGGCCAGGCAGCCCTTTCCCTGTGAAATATCCATTTCAGGAATCCGCCAAATCCGCTGCGCCGGGTTTGCGGGTTTTTAAAATGACCCCGGGTTCTGTGTGCCTTTGATGTTTCTAAATAGCCTTTCAAAAAGTTTCTGGCTCCTCTGCAGTAGAAAGTAATTTGAGTTATTACGATGCTTCATGTATTTGAGACATCTCATAATAAAGCGATCAGGGAGTGACTGTATGAAACTTGAGAACAAGACCATTATCGTTACCGGGAGTGGAAGAGGTATCGGGAGATATATTGCGAAAAGGCTGGGCAGGGAAGGCGCAAATATCGTTGTGACCGCCAGGACCGAAGAGGATCTTGAAAAAACCTGTAATGAGATAAACGACGAGGGTGGAAATGCGATTTTTATCAAAGGGGATGTTACCAGAGAAGATGACGTAAAGAATGTAGTCAATAACACCATCAAAAAATTCGGAAAAGTAGATGTGCTGGTAAATAACGCGGGAGCCGGCCTGAGAAAATACCTGTGGGAAACGAAGGCTGAAGAATTTGAGGAAATAATGGACGTAAATGTTAAAGGCGTTTTCTTTTATATGAAACATGTAATCCCTGAAATGGAAAGCCACGGTGGTTTGATCATAAATATTTCTTCAGGCGCGGGGAAGGCAGGCATTCCTACTTTAAGCGTGTACTGCGCATCGAAGTTTGCAGTCATCGGGCTTACCGAGGCCGCTGCAGGGGAGGTCGGCAGGATTGTTAAAATAGTCGCTTTGTGTCCTGCGAGTGTCGATACCGGGATGTTCAAAAGACTGTTCCCCGAAGAAAAAGCAGACCTTAAGCCTGAAGAGGTTGCACAAAAAGTCGCGGATATCTGTGTGCATTCTGAGATGTATAATTCGGGGCAGTCTATCGAACTTTATTGATGCAAAGCACAACATATAAAACTTCAGAACACATACTTTAGCATTAGGGAGGAATGTACATGGAAGCCAGGATGCCGGTAAGAGATATAATGACTCGGGATGTCGCATCTGTTGATATTAAAAGCGATGTCCAGGCCTTAGCGAAAGAAATGCTGCGGCATGATGTCGGCAGTATTATCATAACGGACAAAGAACGTCCTGTAGGGATCGTCACGGAGCGCGATATGGTCAAGAAGATAGTGTCCAGGAACCTTCAGCCCGCCGATATATCTATCAGGGAACTGATGACCACTCCATTGATAACCGTATCAACTACTGATAATGTAACGGATGCCATGTACAGGATGGTCAAGATGAAGATACGACGATTACCGGTCGTTGAAGATGCAAGGCTTGTTGGGATTATAACAGATATAGATCTCCTTGCTGCATCAGCCGAGATGGGAATCATCTTCGAAGACCTGATCAACATGCATCGTGAAAGGTTCGTCTCACCGGAAGTCCCTTCGTCGCGGTCTCTTCGGCAGGGCGTTTGCGAAAGATGCGGAATTTTTAAGGATGAACTGGTGCTTGTGAACGGACAACTTCTCTGCGAGGATTGTAGGGAGACGACTCCATAGATATAACATATATACATGATAAAAGGAGTATAATGCTATGAAAGTGGAAGAGGTAATGACGAAAAATCCTGTTTTTCTGCACGATACTGATTTCATGACCCATGCACGCCAGGTGATAAGGGACCGGCATAAGCGTACCCTTCCTGTAGTGGATAATAAGAACAGGTTGATCGGTATATTGACAGAAAAAGATATTTTAAACATATATTCCACAAAATCCAACGTTACTGTGGAGGGGTTCGCATCTGAGTCCCCGGATGTATATCCGGAAATGGATATGATGCATGCCGCGAAATTGATAATCGACGCCGGGCTCGGGCGCGTTCCTGTTATACGCTCCAGCCAGGATAAGACTCTTGTAGGCATCCTGAGCACTGTCGATATTTTCAGGAACCTTAACCTTGATAAAATCCCTCCAAAGAAGGTGGAAGAGATAATGACAAGGGACGTAAAAACATGCTCTCCGCAGGACAACATAGCCAAAGCATGGCTGAACATGAGAGATTCGGGTTTTTCCGGCTATCCGGTGGTAAAAGGCGGGCGGCCGATAGGAATAGTGACACGGCGCAATATAATCAATGCAGGCTATGCAAGAATCGAGAAAGAAGATGAACACGGGACGAAATCTACTATGTCCCCGCCTGTCGAAAAGATTATGAGCACGCCAATATATACCATATCTCCTCAGGCTACTTTAAAAGAAGCGATCCAGACATTCCTGAAACTTGATATAGGGAGGATTTCAGTAGTCAATGATGGAAAGCTTGTAGGCATAATAGATAGGAACGACATAATCAAAGCGTTCATTTAAAGGAGTTTTATGAACAATCCCGGCAAAAAAAACACAACCATAACAAAAGAAGTTCGCGATGCGTATATAAGGAACGTAAAGCCTCTTGATTTTAAAACCAGGATCTCGGAGCATCCCGGTGATATTATGACAATAGCATCAAGAGACGTAGTGACCATTCCGCCGACGATGCCAATAATAGATGCTGTAAAGACTATGTTGAATAAAGGTTTCAGGAGGATCCCGATTGCAGATGCTGGCACCAATCGCTTAAAAGGAATAGTCACCTCGCAGGATATTGTTGATTTCCTGGGAGGAGGTTCAAAACATCTGATAGTAAAGAACAGGTTCAAAGGGAATATTCTTGCAGCAGTTAACGGCAGCATCAGCGAGATAATGGAAGAGAACGTGGTAAGCCTCAATGAAAAGGATTCGCTCAAAGACGTGCTGGGTACCATGTTAAAGGAGAATGTAGGCGGAGTCCCGATCACTGACGGGGATAACAGGGTGAAAGCCATAATCTCCGAGAGGGATTTTGTCTTCCTCGTATCCGATGTCAGGATGGGCAAAACAGTAGGTGAATACATGAGCAGGAACGTAGTGACCGCCCCGCCCGATATGCCCGTGGGAACAGCGGCTAAGTCCATGATAAATAACGGATTCAGGCGTCTTCCCATCATAAAAGATAATATTCTTATAGGCATAATAACCGCATCCGATATCCTGCGTTTTCTGGGCAGCGGGGATATCTTTAACCGCCTCATTACAGGAAACGTAAGCGAAGTTTTTGATGTGCCTATCCGCACCCTGATAAAAAGGGATGTTATTTTTACAGGTTCGGACGTGGACCTGGGGGAGGCGGCAAGTATAATGCTTGCAAAGAACGTGGGTTCCCTCCCTGTGCTTGAGAATGGGGAATTGAATGGTATTATAACAGAACGCGACATTGTCCGGGCAATAGCCGAATAGCAGGATGTTTATGAAAATCAAAGAAATAATGAGTTCTCCCGTTTACGTAGTATCGCCTGAAGAAAATGTGGCAAGAGCAAGAAACCTTATGCTGCGCCATAAGATCGGAAGACTTGTAATCATCGAAAATAACAAGCCGATCGGGATAGTGACAAAAAAAGATATCAGCCGGAGGCTTGACCAGGCTGAGCCGCAGTGGCGCAGAAGACCGATAGACCATATCCCGATCCGGAAGGTAATGAGCGAGAGCCTTATTACGATATTTCCCGACGCAACACCCAGGCAGCTGGCAGAACTGATGCGTGAGAATAACATAAGCGGATTGCCTGTAGTGAACAGTAAAAATGAGGTTACAGGTATCGTAACAAAGTGGGATCTGATAAAATATTTCTCAGAACAGCCACTGGAACTTAAAGTCAGTAATCTGAATATCGTGCCCGCTTTGACGGTTCACAGGCATCACACTATAAGTCATATCCTTTACGAGCTTGAGGCAAATTTAATGGACAGGGCAGTTGTCCTTGAGGATAACGATAAGCCTGTGGGGATTATCACGAGTTCGAACCTGACATTTACGGAACTGAGGAACAAAACCGGCGACCTGCCCCAGAAAGAAATAAAGATGACACGCAAGGAGAGCTATGCCGGGAAGAAACAGTACAGGTATGTAAGGGATGTGCCCCTCGTTGCCGAAGACATAATGTCCACTCCCCTTATAACCGTTAAGAACGATGACCTTGCAACATACGCTGCAGGGATAATGGTAAAAGAGAGAATAAATGGTTTGCCGGTAATGAATAATGGATTCATGGGAATACTGACGGGCGATAACATAGTAAATGCAATTTTAACTCTGTAAGGTGAGACTATGAAGGTAAAAGACATAATGATAGAACCGATACAGGTGCACAAATCAGACATGATCTCGCACGCGATGGAACTGATGGATAAACACGATACGCGCAGGCTTCTTGTGGTGAACGGGAACGATATACTGGGTATAATCACAATGAGATGCATCGCCGGGAAGCTGGGAACCTGGAAGAAGTCGAACCTTCCCGCATCCTCGATCCATGTTGCAAATGCGACTACGAACGCATTCACAAAGGTCCTTCCCGATACAGGTATCGAAGATGCTATCGCCCTGATGGACAGGACCGGCGGGGTTCTTGTTGTGACCGATAATAGCAAGCTCATGGGCTGGGTGACGCCTCGTGAGATCCTCAAAGCAGCCACCAACGCCGTAAAAGGTTATGCGGCTGAGATCATGAAGCAGCCGATATCGGTCAGCGTGAACGACAGGGTCTCCCATGCACGGCGCCTGATGCTGGACAATGATATAGGGAGGCTTCCGGTAACTGAGAACGACGACCTCGTAGGCATAATCACAGAAAGGGATGTTGCAAGGGCAATGATGAATTTCAGGACCCTCGTGCCCGATAACCAGCAGGATGAGAGGATCCGCAACCTCATCGTAGGGGATATCATGACCAATAATGTGAAAACGGTCAGAACGAACACCCTCGTATCCGATGTCATATCGTTACTCCTTAATGAGAACATAGGCGGGGTGCCTGTTCTGAATCTCAAGGATGAAATGGTGGGTGTAATAAGCAGGAGAGGTATCATAAGGCACCTGGCTAAAAAGAGTTGATCGGGGATGAGACATGATGTCTCCCCTGAACTGCTTGATAAGCTTGATGCCGGAAAAGTGGCAAAACTCCTGGATATTCCAGAATACAGGATAACAGGCGCACTGGAAAGGAGGATCTTACAGTACATTTATTCCCCGCGAGAATTATTCAGGTTCGATAAGCCCGTATCGAGCATCGAGGGTGGTACTGCCATATTCGTTGAACCGTTCGATATTGTCCGCGGTTTTCCCAAGATCTCACGTGTTTTAATGCTTTACCCCGGCATAGTTAAACATTTTTCTTCATGCGAGAAGGTTGTTGTTGAAGAGAAAATGAACGGTTACAATACAAGAATAGCATTTATCGGGGATACGCTTGCAGCTCTTACACGCGGCGGCTTCGTATGCCCGTACACCACCGAAAAAGCAAATAAACTCGTCGGCAGGGAGTTTTTTCATAACCATCCCGGACTTATGCTGTGTGGCGAAATGGTGGGTCCGGACAGCCCTTACGTTCCTAAGTCGATTTATGATATCGAATCCCTTGAGTTTTTTGTATTCGATATCAGGGAAAAAGTGTCGGGAAAGCCTGTGCCGGTAATGGAAAGGCGGGCGCTGGTAGAGGAGTACGGTCTTAATTCTGTCAGGCTTTTCGGAGAGTACAGTGTGGACGAAGCGCACTTAGAGGTTACGAAAATCATCAAGGGATTCGGAAGCGCATTGAATGAAGGCGTTGTTATCAAAGATCCGCAAATGGCGCTACCTCCGGTAAAATATACAAGTTCGCTGAGCAACAGCGCCGACCTGAGGTATGCTTTTGAATTCTACAACGACTACGGCAGGGATTTTTTCTTCCCTAGGGTGTGCAGGGAAGCGTTCCAGTCCGTGGAATGGGACGAGGATGAAGAGAGCCAGAGGAAAAGGTGCCAGAGACTTGGTGAGAGCATCCTGCAGCCCATGATAAAGACGATTAATAGGAAAAAAGAAGGCGAGAGGATCACTGAGACCGTACAGATAAGGGTCAGGAACCTGAGAACCGTGGATGAGTTCAAGGAACATCTGCGGTTGCTGGGCGTGGATGCAATCTTTGAAGAGCCTGAACCGGTGGGCGATGAATACCTCGTAAAGATAAGAAAGATCTTCAAGAGCACAAACGACAAGACGGATTCGATACTGCGCGGGGAGCTGTGGAGCTGAGGCCACAGGAACCAGATACCGGCAACAAGCCAAACATCTCAATTCATTGCTTATACTATCCCCTGCTCCCTGAATGTCTCCACAATAGATGCATTATTATGCTCCTTCAACTCTCTCATAGCCATATACAGGTCATCGCTTAGCTCCCTATAATAGTTCTCATCGGATTCCACCATATATTGTATCCTGTCTGCGATCTCTTTTACAGAATCCACGTTCTTGATAACAATATCATTATCTAAAGGCAGGTTGAAGTTCCTGGCTATGGTGGGCGATATAAGGCACGGAATACCCCTCGCCAGGAACTCGTATGCACCGTATGCAAACGATTCTGCGAGGCTGATGTGGAGAGCAAGGTATGTATTGTTGATTTCCTGATCATATACAGCCTGCGGCATCCATCCCAGAACAGTTACATCAGGCGATGCGCGGAAAGGAAGGCTGGTTCTAAGATGAAGGGCTGGTATGCGGCGCGCAACTGCTGTGAAAGCAAGGTACTGGGAATATATGTTCTTTTTTATTGCTGGCGACAAGAAAAGGCTTATATTGTTCTTTTCAGGAACGAAGATTCTCTTTGGTCTTTCCTGCACAGGATGAGGGGCAAAGAAAACACCGTAATCCTCAAAAGCTGCGAGGAAGTCTTTTTTAGCGAACCATATGAAATCAATCTCATCTTTTTTCTTCATAGCAAGTATCTGGTTCAGGAGCGATATCTCCCCTTTATAGTTCATCTCAGTCGGGATTGATGTCTGGTATAGCAGTTCATGCTGGTGCTGGACTAATATTATCGAGTGAAGCTCGGTCTCTGTCGGGCTTGAAGTCCAGAGGTACCCTATCTTTATACCTTTTCTTCTGGCAAATTTTATCACAGGCTCATAAGAAATATGCCATGCACCAAAAATCAAGGATGTGGCATCACCCGGTATCTCCGAAAGCTCCTCGATATAAATGTGCTTGCTCAAACCCAGCAATCCCACATTCCTGAGATGAGTGTCTACACCCGGATGGTATTTACTGCAAATCGTGTATAGCATCCTATACCCTCATCTTATACAGCTATACGATTCTTTGAAAGAATCATTCCCAAAGTTCATTCCCCACTGGCAGATTAAGATTAACTACGTTATATCTGCTATAGACATTATAATATCCAGCGCACATAAACCTTTTGTTGGTTTAAAATCTTTTTATAATAAAACACGCACCAACATATATATCGCATCCCGACTACTTTATAATCGCTATGGATATCCAGAAAATTCGGCTTGATTTTCCCGTACTGCAAAAAAAATGCAACGGGAAATATCCGATCTATTTAGATAACGCCTGCATGACCCTGAAGCCCGCGCAGGTCATGGACGCAATGAACGAATATTATAACGAATATCCCGTTTGCGGCGGGCGCTCGCTTCATAAGATGGCAAAGAAGGTGGATGAGAAAGTTATCGAAGTCAGGGAGAAGTTCCAGGGATTTCTTAATGCACAGCGCCCCGAAGAGGTGATTTTCACACGGAACACCAGCGAGGGATTGAACCTTATCGCCAATTGCCTTGATCTCAAGAAAGGGGATATAGTCCTTACAACGGACAGGGAGCATAACTCAAATCTTATTCCCTGGCAGGTGCAGGTTCATAAGAAGGGAATAAAGCACATGGTCGTTTATTCAAACCCGGACAACACTTTTGATCTTGGGAATTTTGAAGAAACATTAAACAAAAAAAAGAACGTCAGGCTTGTGAGCATGGTCCATACCGCTAACCTTGACGGCTATACCATCCCGGCAAGGGAACTCATCAAAATAGCCCACGATCACGGCGCGCTTGTTATGCTGGACGGCGCACAGAGCGCACCCCATAAAACTCTGGATGTCAGGGCGCTTGATGTGGATTTTTTTGCGTTTTCGGTGCATAAGATGCTCGGTCCCACAGGCATGGGCGTGCTATACGGGAAATACCACCTGCTTGAGGAACTTGCGCCTTTTCTTGTAGGAGGCGATACTGTGAGCGATACCACCTATGAAGCTGCAAAATTCCTGCCCCCGCCTGAGAAGTTCGAGGCAGGGCTCCAGAACTATGCCGGGATAATAGGGAGCGGCGCCGCTGTGGATTATCTTAAGAATGTCGGGCTTTCGAATATAGAGAAACATGAAGAAAAGCTGAACAGGGTTATCACCGACGGTATAAAGAACATACCGGGGCTGAAAATAATAGGACCGCAGGACCCGGCGCAAAGATCCGGCATTATCACTTTCACTCTTGAATTCCCGAAGGGGGGCGATGCGCATGATATCGCCATAATACTGGATGAGACCGAGAATATAGCAGTGCGTTCAGGCGCGTTCTGCGTGCATTCCTGGTTCAACTACCGCAAATGCGAGGCTGCGGTGCGTGCTTCACTTTACCTGTATAATACCGAAGAGGAAGCGCGTAAATTCATTGATGCACTGGAGAAGACGGTGTGGTTGTTCAAAGGGTGAGAAACAGTGATAGTTCAGCACTCTACAATTATCCCGGCATACCCCACAACGGCAGATACATCGCCGGTAGCATCGCCGCTTGTGCTGTAATTTAGCAACGCGGCCTTTTTTGCGCCGAGGCTTTTTGCGGCAGCAAGCATCGCGGCGATCGGTCCGTATCCGCATACAGAGGCATCACGCTTCTGTAACCGCTGATAAAAACCCGGGATGTCCATGTTCAGGATTGATTCAATATAGTACTTATCATTCTCCCTTGCTACTTTATCCGGCCTGTAGTGGGTGAAATCGCTTGATGCTATTATCACTACTTTCTTATCGACCCTGTGCACAGCTTCAGCTATTTCCTGCCCCACTTCCACTGCGGTTTCCTCATCCTGCATCCCCATGCAAATGGGGACGATCTTGAAATCCTTAAACCGGTACTGCAAGAAAGGTAGCTGTACTTCAAGGGAATGCTCGTATTTATGGGCGGTCTCATCCTGGTAAATAATTCTCCTGGGAAGCGCCCTGATAAATTCAAGGTCGGCGCCAACCTCGCCCAGCGGAGTGCTCCATGTCTCGGAAGAAACAGACACCGGCGAGCCGTAACCCGTATGATTGGGCCCAAGCATCACAAAGGTGCCGGCATCAGGCAACGAAGCATATACATGGGCAGCAGTCCTTCCCGAATAAATATAGCCTGCGTGAGGTACCACAGCGCCAAGAACTGCCCTCCTGGTCTGTGAGATGCCGGTAAAATATCTGCTGATTTCCCTGAGAAGGTCGTTTTTACTGCGGGGATAGAACTGTCCTGAAACTGCCGGGGCCCTCATATCAGGTTATATTTCAGCCTCGAAATCGGCTACAGTGTAATTAATGGTATCTCCTCTTTCCTCAAGCGTCTTCTTTGCAAGAAGCCAGTAGATCAATGCGAGTGCTTTTCTACCTTTGTTGTTGGTTGGGATCACAAAGTCCACATTGGATGTTGAATTATTGGTATCGCACAGACCAATGACCGGTATCCCGACATTGATCGCTTCGTTCACAGCCTGAGCATCGCCTGCGGGGTCTGTTACCACAAGGATATCGGGCTCTACGTATATATGCAGTTTCGGGTTTGTCAGGGTGCCCGGAATAAACCTGCCTGTTATTGCCCTTGAGCCTATCGCTTTTGCGAACATCTCCGAAGGATAATGACCGTACTGCCTGGCGGACACTACCAGTATCCTTTGCGGGTCGTATTTTGCAAGCATCTTTGCCGCAAGCCGTATCCGCTGGTCTGTAGCCTGTATATCAAGCACATACAACCCATCCGTCCTTACGCGATATACGAAACGCATCATTTCTTTTGTTTTCTGCTGCGTACCTATGTGAATTCCTGCAGTAAGATATTCATCCTGAGGAATAATTGATTCATAACCTGTATCCTGTTTTACATCCTGTTTGATATCAACGATATTTTCCATGTTCGTCACCTTTTATGCTGCTATTGGTTCTATCTCTTCCGTTGCTCTTTTTACTGTGATAGGGATAACTCCCTTCTCCAGTTCCTCCATTGCGATATCTATAGGTTCTTTTTTATCTGTTTCTATCAATACGGGAGCACCCATAGATATCTGAAGTGCCCTTGCTCCGATAATTCTTGCCTTTTCATATCGAGTAAATTTAGTTTCGACCACTTAATCACCTCAAAACAAGTATGCAGAAGTTAAGTAAGTACAATGGACATGCACAAATATATTATTACAAATGTATTAATCATATACTGTTTTTTCCCAGAGTCCCTCTGAGAGTGGTTCATGTTCGTTTCATTTGCCCCGGAATATGGGGTTGCTGAGATTTGAACTCAGGTCACGGCGTCCCGAACGCCGTAGGATGGACCAGACTACCCTACAACCCCTCCTCACTGGTACGGCGCCAGCAGGTCCACCAGCTCCACATGGGTGAGAAGCATTCTCCTGCAGCAGTATCTCTCTATACCCAGGTCGTCGAGTACTTTGCCCGGATCCTCTGTCTGGCTCCGTTTTTTGTACTCATCCCATGCGCTGGAGATGACTTTCCCGCATGAAAAGCATCGTACCGGTATCATGTTTCACCTGTATGATTTCTGTCTTCTCTTTCTGGCACCGCGTCCGCCGAACTTCTTGGGCAGCTTGTAGCGTGTGTCGTTCACGAGGAGACTCCTGTCGTACTGTGCCATGGCATCTCTGAGTGCCATATCATTTGTCCATTCCACAAGACCGCGGGCGATGGCTGTACGGACTGCGCCTGCCTGACCGATAATACCGCCGCCGTGTACATTGACGTCGATATCTACTGCCTGGATAACGCTGTTCGCGAATTCAAGGGGTTCTGACATTTTCAGGCGGATCAGTTCGGGCTCTACTATCTCAATGGGTTTATTGTTCACCCTTATCCGCCCCTTACCTTCCCGCAGGGTTGCGCGGGCGATTGCGGTTTTCCTTTTTCCGGATGAATTAACGATTTTCATGTATTACTCCTAAAATTTTGAACCTAATCTCTTGCTCAGGTCGCCGAGCACTATGTAATTACTTGTGCTCAGGCGCGTGATGCTTGCGTCCTGTAATGTATTTGCCTGCTCTTTACTTAATTCCGGCGGTACTCCTATATAGACTTTTAGCCTGTTATATGCCTCCCTGCCGGTCATCTTCTTGTGGGGGATCATGCCCCGTATCGTCCTTGCCACTATCTGGTCAGGACGCCTCGGGAAATGAGGGCCGAACTCCCGCGAGCCCCTGTCGATGTATCTTTTGTATCGTCCGAATGTCGCGTCCCTTCCGCCGGAGATTATCACCTTTTCAGCATTGATGATATTTATCTCTTCACCGTTTAATAATCGCTGGGCTACCAGGCTTGCCATCCTTCCCAGGATAAGATTGTTCGCGTCAATTACTGCCATGATTTCACCCCATTATCCTTACTCTGGCACCCTCAGGATTCCTGTCCATGAGTTCCCGGATACTGAGGCAGGAGCCTCCTGCCGCGGTAATCTTGCTTTTTGCGCTTCCGCTGAAGCTCAGGGCCGCAACTGTCAACTGATGATCCAGTTCACCTGCCCCGAGTACTTTTCCAGGTACAAGTATCATATCTTTTTCTTTTGTATACCTGTTTATCCTGCTGAGATTGACCTCGGGACACTGCCTTGTCGGGCACTCAAGCCGTATCGCTATGTCCCGCCAGAGCGGAACCTGCTTCTCCCTTGATTGCTTCTTAAGACCCGATATCAGGTCTAATAACTGTAGGTTTGTTTTGTAATTGTGTTTCATCCTGTTCCTCCGTAAGACCTTACGAGGTCCGACTCACGCAAACCGATTCCGTTATGGAACCATTCATAGAGGCTTTACTGCGTTCGGATTTTTCAATCCATACGCCGCAGGCGAGTGCCTGCTACGGTTAATTCAGAATCATAAAATAATGATTCAGTCTCCCCCTGAATGCATTTCATGTTACATAAAGCTAACGCATATGAAAAATGACTGGATAATCTCTTTATACAGCAAAGCCTCTTAAACAAATCCATGGATCACGACCTGCACCGCGCTAAAAGTATGATAGATGCACTGGAGACGGACTCAGATACGAAAGCCTCTATGTTCAAATCTTTTGAGCGGCGAGTTGAACTCTCCGGAAGCGATATCTTTTTTTTCAAAGAGCCTTTTACCCCGATATCCTTAACAGGCACTCGCTGCTCCCTTGAATGCAGGCACTGCAACTCACATTACCTGCGCCACATGCTTGACGGCTCTGATGGCAAATTGTTTTTTGAAGCCTCAAAGTTAGCAGATAGAGGCGCACAAGGGATACTGCTGAGCGGGGGAAGCGCTGCCGATGGAAGCGTACCAACATATGAGCAGGCAGATGTCATCCGGAAGCTCAAGCGGGATACGGGACTCAGGATCAGCGCACATACGGGCATTGTGAACAGCTCACAGGCACGGGCGCTTTCTGAATATCTTGACATGGCGCTTGTTGATGTTTTAGGCGATGATGAAACCATACACGACATACTTGGCATCGATGCCTGCGTGCAGGATTATGAAAATTCGCTGAACTATCTTTCATCTGCCGGAATTGCACTTGCACCGCATATCATTGTTGGCTTGCATAATGGCAAATTAAAAGGAGAGTTCAGGGCGCTTGAGCTTGTAAAAAAGTTCAATCCCAAGGTCGTGGTGATAGTTGTATTCATTCCCACAAAAGGAACTGCCCTGGAGGGAGTAGCGCCGCCTGATATCGAAGATGTTGTAAAAGTGATAACTAAGGCGCGCGAAATGTTCGATGTACCCCTTTCATTAAGCTGCGTGCGTCCCGGGGGCAGGTACCGCTCGATGCTTGATATGTACGCGATCCTGGGCGGGATAGACAGGATAGCAGTGCCTTCAAGAAAAGCTTATACAATATGCGGGGAACTTGGACTGGATATCGTTGAGATACCGAAAATGTGCTGTTCGTATAATGTATCCTTATGAAAAAGATAGCAAGCCATAATGAGATTGATATATTCGCGCCTGATAATTCAAGGTTCTCCTTCCTTAAAAGCCCTTATGCGGCCCATAAGACCCATAGCGCCGTGGATATTTATTACGGGAGTTTTGGCAGCGATGCTCTCTCGCCTGTTGACGGGGAAGTGATCGATAGCCGCGGCTTCGATGCGCCCACGCCCTTCAAAGACCGGGATTCCAGGGAATATGTTATAGCCCTGCGCCAGAAAGAGCATGTCGTTAAAATACTCCACATAAAACCTGATGTTAAGATAGGCGAGAAGCTCTCGGCGGGCGATAAAATCGGGACTTTTATACAAAATGGTTATTTCATTTTCTGGAACGACCCTGTTATGCACGTCGAAGTGCGGCCGCCTGACGACTACCTGCGCGCCTCGAACTGCCTGGGCCTTGTGCCGCATATCAAATGGGGCAGGCTTTCTTCGCGAAAAAGAATAGACCTTGAGTGCAGCGTTGTGGATTTAAATAAGAGGTACGCGCTTCTTTCCGCGCCCTGTGATACCTGCGGCGGCATCAGGGGTTTTGCAATGGATGGTGGATTCCTTGACGGTTATGTCGCTTCGGGCACGGAAAGCAGTTTCTTTGGCATCGTCAGGCCGCAGGGATATTCGCATCCTGAAGTCCTGGCGCTTGAAGTCACAGCAGGAGGCAGAATGGTAGATTGCGCAGGAGTTGCCTTTTGTTTGTTTTTTTACGAACCCAGTATCAAGGTCCTGCCAAAAAAATACGGCGATGAACTATTTTCCGTGGGCGACATGGTCAGGATAAGGCTTGAAATTCAGTAGCCTCTTTCCGCAGCCTCACCCTCAGCACATCTGCTGCGCTGCTGAGATCATTATCATAAAGGTCTTTTATCTTTGAATTGTACAGGAACGTGTATATCTTCTTCAGTTTTGCCTCTTTCCTGTCCTTCGATATAGTGTTTTCCGCCGCCAGAGTGATGCTGAAATCGTGCTGGTGGGCTAATATGAAATTCCGGAGGTCATCTGCCGTCTTCATTTCAGGCAGGAGCCGGAGCATCCAGATTATGGGCGGACCCCTTGTTTTTCGCTGCTTCGGACCGTCGTGGATGTACAGACCGAATGCCACATCTTCTTTTTGAAGGATGGCTGTCAGCGTCATGGCTCCCGCGCCGCTGCATACTTCCACCTTTTCGCTGAGAACTGTATAGCCCATATCTGACAATTCTTTTTTTGCAAATTGCAGGAGCGAGAGTTCGTAATCCTGCTCGGGAAAATCCCAGTAATCGCTCATGGCACCAAGCAGTATCGATGGATATTTATACCTTATCTTAACCGAAATTCTGATACTAAAGTGGGTTTTCCGTCTATAAAAATTTTGTAGTATTTTCTTGTATATTCTGGATTATGCCTCTACAGCTATTTATTATGCCTTTTATTATTCAACCCCTTTATTTCTATTGGAAAAAATAAATAATTATTGTTATCACCATGATGAAAAATTAACTGAAAAATCACTTCGCCACCATTCGGTTATACTAATTACTTCGAATCAAATAACATCAGACATTAAACCTTTTTAACTGTATGCCCGGATACGGGTGGTGTAACCTTCGTTTCGTATGGAAAATAAGGAGGATAGTGGGCAGGTTGGGGATTATGGTGGTGTAAAAAAAGTATTTTGCTGCCCACTATTAGTTCGTACATATGCGAACATAGTATATAAAGTTTACTCAGCATTTTAGAAAACTTATTTCATTCCGCCCGCCAACATAACACCACATGGCAGACCTCATGATCAAAGGCGGCACCGTTCTCACTATGGAGGGCGCTATCCTCAATGAAGGAGTGGTAGTCGTGGATAATGGCTTGATAACCTTCGTAGGAAGAGACAAAGATGAAAAAGCCGATAAAATAATCGATGCAACAGGCTGTGCTGTCATGCCGGGTCTTATCAATGCCCATACACATCTCCCCATGACACTTTTCCGTGGGTATGCAGACGGGCTCCCGTACGGGGAATGGATGAAAAAAATCCAGCAGGCAGAAATGAAACTGTCACCTGCCGACATAAGGGCTGGCGCATACCTCGGTGCGCTTGAGATGATAAAATCAGGCACTACAGCCTTTGCTGATATGTATATACACATGGATGAAGTTGCCCGGGTCGTTGAGGAGACAGGAATTAGGGCAGCCCTCGGGTATGGAATGATAGAAGGTCTCAATGAGGAGCCTGACACTAAATTAAAAAGCAGGGCAGGATTTAACAAAAAATGGAATGGCAAAGCCGGAGGCAGAATCACGACAATGTATGCGCCGCATTCTGCAATTTCATGCTCAAAGGAATTCCTGATAAGGGTTAAAGAACTCGCGGGGAGGGATAATTCCAGGATTCACATTCATATCCTTGAGACGGAAGATGAGCTTCGGTTAATGAAAAAAAATTACGGGATGTGTTCTGTTAATTTCCTTGACAGCATAGGTTTGCTCGGGCAGGGCGTTCTTGCTGCCCACTGTGTCTGGTTATCGGATGGAGACATTGATATCCTCAGGAATAACAATGTAAATGTTGTCCACTGCCCGTCAAGCAATATGGCACTCGGTACCGGGGTTGCACCTGTCCTGAAGATGCTTGAAAAAGGAATAAACGTAGCGCTCGGCACAGACAGCGCAGCCTCAGGCGGAAGCCTTGATATGTGGAAAGAAATGAGAGCAGCCTCATATCTTCATAAGCTTAAAGACCCGCAAGCGATGCCTGCATCCACAGTGCTTGGGATGGCGACTGTGAACGGGGCACAGGCACTGGGCATAAAGGCAGGTGTGCTCAAGCCCGGGTATCTGGCGGATATTATTCTTGTTGATCTGAAAAAACCTCAATTTGCGTCTGCGAACCTTATCTCAGCCCTCATTCACGGCGCTTCGGGGTGTGATGTGAGAACAACGATAGTTAACGGAGAGATACTTATGGAAGATCATGAAGTGAAAGTTATAGACGAAGAAAAGGTCATCAAGGATGCAAAAGCTGCAATGCTGCAATATTTTTAAGTTTATTCGAAGGTTTTCTTTTAACCCTCTGCCTCTGCGGCATCGCCAACTTGTTCAAAAATAGCAGTTATCGGCAGCGTTTCTGATTTATCCCTGTGTTCAAATCGCTTTTCAAAGTTCAAAATGGTAAAGCCCAATATCTCTTTTGTTTTTGGGTCGATTCGGACGACCACATCATTGCCAATCTCCTTGGAGATGGCTTTTCTCGGTTTGCCGATAGCGATATCTAAGACATCCCCTTTTTTATCAAAAAAGAATTTCAGCTTTTTCTCCATAAGATCTCGCCTTTTTTTATCCTGTCGGTAATATATGCGGTGACTATTGATTCATTATCTAAGTTTACAACAACGCACATATACTTTCCTTCGTATATATGCTCATAATACCTATAAAACAATACTACATTCCCGTTGTATACGCTTTTCTTGATTGACTCGGGGTCTTGTAAGGTTCCTTCCAGTTCCTTTAACATTTCTTTAAGCTCAGGATGCGTCTCTATAATATGATTCCACCGTTCTTCGGTAAGCGTGGTTCTACGATTGAACCTGTCACTGAGTTCCATTTAAGAATCCCACCATTAATTCTTCCTCCCCGACACTATAAAAAAACCGCTCCCTTTGACCATCCACCTCAACTGGGTCAAAAAAGCTGAAAATCCTCCCTCCCCAACTTGCGGATGCGCTCCGATATATGCAATCCCGTTCTTCTCAAACCACCCCAGCACCTCGCCCACCGAATGATAGCTCTCATGGGGATTGACGTATTTATCGGCAACATATGCCGTCTCATGGACGCTCCTCAATTTTCTCCTGTAGATCGACTTCTCAACATATTCCAGCCTTTTGTCGATATCACTGCCAGCCCTCAGCCCTATCCACATCCTGGTTACCCTGTGCGCCAGCCGCCCGTATTTGTTATAAAGCCCCACGGTTATCGTCCCACCCGGCTTGCACAGGTCTGCAAGTGCTGCGAAGTTCTTATAAGGGTACCTGGTGTGGTGGAGCGCACCAAGGCAAAAGACGTGGTCAAACCTTTTTTCTGTTCTGAACTCAGCGAGGTCGCAGTGTCCGAACTCAACCTGCAAATGGAATCTTTCCGCAAGCCCCATAGCTTTTTGAAGCGAAGAACGGCACAAATCTATGGCCGTCACATGTGCATCGTAATATGAGAAATAGCACGCCTTTTCCCCTGTGCCGCAGCCTGCGTCCAGTATCTCTTTCCCCGAAAGCAAGTCCGGCTCCAGCCCTGCAGTGGCAAGGATCTTCCCCATGATGTTGGCATGGAGCTTGCTTATGAGGTCGTGCTCGGTACGGATGGGGAGAGAGGGGTACGGGAATTTCTCGTACAACCGGTTCACTGAGAGAGCGATTTTGTCCATTATTCTTTTTTGACCGCCAGACGTATGATATTCTCTTTGCCTTTCTTTATCTTGATTACTTTCCCATCCTCTTTCATCTTTGCAAGAACGATACTTATCTTGGACTTCGAGAGTCCGCTATCCTTGACTATATCGGATTGGTAAGCCTGCCCGCCGCATTTTGTCAGGTACCGCTCTATCATCTCCTCATCGCTTAAAAACTCCTCTGGCTGGTAGGAGAACGGCGGCTGGGATATATCGTTTTCGACATCTTCTGTTGTGATACTATTCGCCGGGGTCGCATTAATTCCAGCATCGTCTGCCTGAGTAGTGGCGATTCCAATACTATTTATTTGAACAGCGGTTTCAGCTCCGGCCTTGTCCGTCTGAACGATTCCAGCACCGATGCCACCTGTCTGTGTCGCATTATCACCACTATCTATCCTTGCAGCGCCGATTCCGCTATCGTTTGTCCGGACAGCGTCTTCCTCGATATTCCCTGTCCGTGGCACCTCATTCTCATCGCTGTCCGTTAAAACCGCACTATCTTTTTTGCTGTGAGAGCGCCTCCATTTCCAGGCTACAAGTAAAGTGCCGGATATCATGATAACTATAGGGATCACTATGGTAGTAGTAGACAAAGCAGAAGTCGATGCGTCCTGGCCAACAACAGTACGCCTGAGTATAAGGAACGGCTCTCCTTTACCGAAACTTTGACCATTCCATATCAGGCTGTTTTCCACATGCTTATCAAACTTGGGAGATACGCTCTGCACCTCAAAACCTGATGGGATCTTGATGATAAGTGTATTATCCGAAGAAAAGGCGCTCCCTTCCGAAAAGGTATCGCCTATTAAAATATTCCCTGAATATGTGCGTGAAAAATTTTTCCATTCAAAACTGTACACGATAATTCCAGTTTCGCCTGATAGGGTTCTTTCCGTGTCATAGGAAATATTAAGCTTTTGAATTTCCATGGAGCGATTTGAGCTATTTTGAGCAGAACGTAGTAATCCATCCAGATTGTCTTTAATCTGGTTCTGGTACCTTGAGATATTCTGTCCTTTCTTTATCACTCCTTCCCATTCGTTTATTTCAGACGTAGTGAGGGGTAGGCGCCATTCGACAGTCCATAGAGCATCTCCATTTTCATGAATATCAATCGTGAACACGGTCTGGTCAGCAACCTGTGCTGCGGCGACCTGTCCCCATAACATCAAAAAAATTAGGAAAAGTACCGCCTTCGTCATCAGCATAGGACTCGACGTCATCAGTAATAAGATTTACGGATAAATTTTTAAAGTACTTTTATATAACCTTTAAACTTTATAAAAATTTGGAGACGAAGCTGTGCCCTTGTATCCATGCCGGAGGCGCTGTAAGGAGGCATCAGCGCCCCGCCAGGAGAAACACAACCATATAGAACACTATATTTTTCCTAAACATAAATATAGCTACGATTTTTAACGTTTTTCCTGGTTTTAATATGTATACAAATTTGTTATAGTTTAAAATCGTTTATAAAACACTATTTGTCATTTTATTAATCGTATGATGTTTTCTTTGCCTTTTTTTATCTTTATAATCCGTCCTTCTTTTTTCATGTTTGAAAGAACGCTGCTTATCTTGGATTTAGAGAGCCCGCTTTCCGTGACGATGTCTGATTGGTATGCCTGTCCACCGCATTTAATAAGGTACTGCTCTGTCATTTCCTCACCCCAGATATCCTCTCTTGCAACCCTGGAATCTGCGGCTAAAGGAGAATCGTTTTTATCCCCAGATATTGATCGTCTTCTTCTCCACACTACCACTGAGGCACCTGACCCCAGAACGAACATGACAGCTATTATTATAGACCATGTAACCGAACCTTTACCTGCGGGTGAGAGGATAAGAGCAGGCTCACCACTGTTAAAACTGCGAAATGTCCTGCCGTCCCAGACCAGTATGTCCCCATCGCGTTTATTGAAATCAGGTGAAGCGCTCCGGACTTCATAACCCTCGGGGATTTTTATGATTAGCACATTATCCGAGGAAAGCATCATACCTTCTGAAAAAGCATCGCCTATTAAAATATTTGAAGATTCGATGCGCGAAAAATTTTTCCATTCAAAACCGTACCGGATTATGCTGAATGCACCATCAAGAGTCCTGGCAGTGCCATATGAGATATTGAATTTTTCAGCTTCCATGCTGCGGTTTGAGGTGTTTTTTGCTGAGTTTATGAACCAGGCTATCCTGCCTTTGAACTCCGCAATATCCCCTCGGTACTGTTTTTCATCGTGTCCTCTATTTATGAATGCCTCCCAATCCTCAATTTCTGCCTGACCTGTGAGAGGCAAGCGCTTTTCCATAGTCCATACAGCATCTCCGTTTTTGAGGAGTTCAACTGTGATGATGGTCTCTCCTTTCGCTACTCCTGCACATACTATTAAAAGAATAAAGAAAAGAACCACCTTCATCGTACTGCACTAGACAGCAAAAGTAATAAGGCTTACTATCGGATTGCCACGGATGCTTTTTAACTCTTTGTATTACTCTTGCATTTAGCCCGGTGCGCTTCCCCTTCCTTATTGTTACGGTTTTTGATTTGCCCTTTTATCTCCATTCGCGGTAGGTGCTGGCCTACTTTTTATCTTTCCCGGAGTTTCCATTATTCCCGGAGTTTCCATTATTCCCGGAGTTTCCATTATTCCCGGAGTTTCCATTATTCCCGGAGTTCCCTTTACCCCCATTGTTACCCGTTCCCTCACCGCCACCTGGGCTACCACTATTCACTGAGCTCCCGCTGTTTCCTGAGTCTCCACCACTACTCCCCGAACCTGCACTATTTCCTGATTTACCACTATTCCCGGAGCTTCCGCTATTTCCTGAGTCCCCACTATTTCCTGATTTACCGCTATTCTTAGAATCTCCACCGCTTTCTGAATTTCCGCTATTGTCTGAGCTTCCACTGCTTTTTGATTTACCACTATTATCTGAGCCTCCACTATTCCCTGAGTTACCACTATTCACTGAGCTTCCACTGTTTCCTGAACTCCCGCTGCTTCCTGAGCCTCCGCTGCTCTCCGGGCTTCCGCTTCCATCCTTGCTTACCCCGTTACTTCCGCCACCAGCACTTTTGTTGTCATTATTGTTAGCGTTGTCTGAGCCCGTATTATTTCCGTTACCCGCTTCCGTTCCGTTATCCTCTTCTCCCCGCCCGCCTTCAATCTCCGAGAGCTTATTGAACTCGTTGGCAAGTCCCTCGTCCTTCATATCATCCCTGGCGATTTTTGCAACCTCTTTCGCCAGCTTTATATTATACTTTGAATCAAAACTTCGCTGTCCTGCGATCTCATCATGAAGCTTTTTGATCCGTATGGCCGTTAAATTGGAGCTGCTACCATGTTTTTCTATCGTATATTTCAACATGCGGATTTTAATATCGGTAGCATGGTTCTCAAGCACATCGTCAATAACGTCAAAAAGGTTCCCTCCCCCGTATTGCCCGGTCTCATACACATTCACGTACCATCTAAAGGCTGTCTGCGCATGGTTCTTGCTTCCCCCATATATCAGGGTATGGAACCCGGCATCCTTTTTATCCCATGTATGTACATAGGATATGGTATTCCCCATAATAATGCCGTTCACAGGCGCCCCATCCAGCGTCCAGTTGTTCTCTGCCACCTGCCCGGATGTTGTAATAGAGTATGTGACAGTCCTGTTCACCGTATCATTCACGTACACATAATCAACAACAGGCGGAGACCACGAGAGGATACTTGCCCTGCTGCTTCCCCGGGTATCAATATCAGAGGCGCCGGCTGAAGACAGCGGCAGCATTACAATCAGAGTTACCAGAAGAATTATAGTCCTGAGCTTCATAATTTTCCTTGCTACTACTCAATACTTTGTGGCCTGATCTCCCCATTTGTTCATCCAGTCCGATTTTAGTATCCCGAAGTACTGTCTGGAAATGGTGCTTCCTGCTACCCCACCGATGCATATGACCGCATTGAACAGGTCTTTTTTTATTAAATTCAAAGTTTCCTGGGAATAAGGCCACGCGGTGAAATTATAAACAAGGATGTGCCCGTACTGCACCGCCATTTTATTCCAGAGTTTAACTGCCTCGGTTGTCTCTCTTTCGCCGCATAAATCCATTATAGTGGAGAGAGACCCGAATACTACGGTGCTTGAGGTTGATTCCTCAAGCAGGTTCATTATTGCATTGCTGAAATCGTAAATGTTCTCAGGATTCGTTATAACGTACTTTTCCCTGGACTGAGCACCTATCAACGGATTGTAGGCGTCAACAAAGAGAAGCCTGCTTTTAAATGGATCGGTATCCCAGCCGAACTCCTTAAACTGGTTCCTTATAATATACGGACTTGTACTGGATGCAACAAAGGTACATGTTCTACCGCTTTTCAGGGCGGTATAGGCTGTGTGCATCCCGAAAATCTCTCCTTCAACACCCGGCTGGGTGTAATAAATAAGACTTTTTCCATCAGGTATGCTGCCGTGAAGGAATGCATACATCTCGGTAATATTCGTTTTTGCTATATTCTTCACCTCCAGATGCGCATTCGAACAAGTACATGAAGCGCCATTAGCAGGCGGTAATATTGACGTGAGCTTCATGACCCACAGGAACTACTTATTATAACATAAACACACCGATAATTCTCAAAGGTTCTTTAAACTTTTTCGGAAATAATATAGTCTTTTACGGTTCTCTACGGTTCTACAATCGTACTTTCAGTATTTACTTCAATAAAAATCCAGATCTAATGAATTCATCCCTTAAAACAAGTCAATACCTTGCTATCGTGATAAAACCCGTGTGACCAACCCTCGCGGTTGCCGGGCGGGTCCCCCTGTCAGTAAAAGATATTTCGCGCTCGATGGTCTCGATGGTCTGTACTTCGGAAAAACCGGTTTTTCCTATCGCCTCCCTGATTTCTTTTGTCTGCTCAAAAAAAGGCGAATATACTGCAAGAAAACCCCCGGGATAAATGACCTGAGGAACATACGGTATTACCTGTGATGAAACGATTGTATCCAGGGTTACTACATCGAATTTCTCATCCATTTTCTGGATCTCCGCGACTATATCCCCGTGTCGCACCTCCACGTTGGAAAGCCCCGCAAGAGCTATATTCTGCCGGGCAATCCCTATAAATTCCTCTCTCTGCTCGTATGATACTACCTTTTTTGCAATCCCGCCAAGATATATGGCCAGTATCCCTGAGCCTGTGCCCGCATCAAGCACATGATCGGAAGAGCACACCCCGGTGTTCGCAATGATCACCCCGATATCCTTGGGCATCATGGGCGCTCCGCTGCGTTTCGCATATTTGAAAAAATCAGGCGCCTTTGGTTTCTGGATGATAAACTCAATGCCGAGATGCGACTTTACGATATCGCCGGGCGACTTTGTCCTGATTTCTTCGAGTTTTATTATCCCGAGGTCGGTATGCAGTTCTCCTCCGGACATGGTAAAGTACTCTTTCATCTTTCCTTTGTAGAATGTTTTCAAAATTACCGGGGTTTCCATAGCCATCCGTCTGGCTAATATAGAACCTGGTAGATAAAGAATATGCGGTGGATATGGATCACGTCAACATCAAGGACAAGAAATACTTATTGAATACGCTGAAACTTTTAACAGGCAATAGGGAGCCGGATATCGAAAACATCCCGGATACAGTTCTTATTATCGCTCAGGCTATTGACGAACCTGATGAGCTGCCATATCTTATAGAGACAATAAAATCGATGGAGATCGAGGATATGGACAAGTTCAGGTTTGTTTTGTTCAGGGTGCAGATAGATTCGCAGTTGCATATGAACGAGGACCTGATGAAATACCAGAAGCGGCTTTTCGTGTCGCAAGTGATCGAGAAGCTGCTCTATGAGGAAGTATTTTTTGCTGAGGAAAAAGAGGAAGATGAGGATGAAGACGAGGAACGGGACGGATAAGAGAAAATTATAGTAATTAGTCGTGAATTATAGCCATTACGGCAAGTTCCAATATCTGACAGCCTTCTAAAGTGTTCAATGTATTGATTCGGTTAAGCACCGCAAAGGGCACAAAGAACGCAAAGCGTGGCAGCAAAAATCTTTGCGGACTTTGCGTTCTTTGCGGTGAGTTCAATATATGTTGCTACTGACAATGCATACTCGAGCTAAACTTTGAGGTTAATTACTATAGCATTTTTCGACATCGTTATGTACATCCGATACAATTTCAGACTATGGCTCCTCCCTTTGTCACATTCTCGCGCAATGTTTTCATCCCGCTCACCAATGTTTGCAGGAACAGGTGCGGCTATTGCGGCTTCAGGCGTGACATGGGACACCCCGAGGCAAAACTTCTCTCGCAAGCCGAAGTAACAAATATCCTTGAGCGGGGTGCGCGCGCCGGATGCTCCGAGGCGCTTTTTACGTTCGGTGAGCGACCTGAGGAGGTTGCAGGCTTCATGCCCTTGCTCGAGGGATTAGGATACGATTCCATTATAGATTATCTTGTTGAGCTATGCAAACTCTCTATAGATATCGGTCTATTACCTCACAGCAACCCCGGCATACTTGAAAAAAAAGAGCTTGAGAGACTGAAACCGTATAATGCCAGTATGGGACTCATGCTTGAGACCGTGGGCATCGTTGATGCGCACGAAGGCTGCACCGGGAAAGTGCCGGAGAAGCGCATTAAAACCATTGTGACGGCCGGAGAACTCGGCGTCCCTTTTACCACCGGGATACTTGTGGGCATAGGTGAGACGTGGGAAGACCGGGTGCGCTCGATCCGGGCTATCAGGGATGTCCACGAAGAATCCGGTAATATCCAGGAGGTAATAATCCAGAACTTTATCCCCAAGCCCGGCAGCAAAATGGCTTCCCGGCATGCCCCGGGGATCAGGGAGATGATAAAAACCGTCTCGATGGCAAGGCAGAATCTCCCTGAGGATGTGGCGATACAGGTGTCCCCGAACCTTGTACACCCGAAAGAACTGGTGAGCTGCGGCGCAAACGACCTGGGCGGCATCTCGCCTGAGACCATCGACTATATCAACCCGAAATCCCCCTGGCCTGATATCCGGAAACTCCAGGACATGGTTGATATTCCTTTGCGGGAGCGGCTGCCAATATATCCGCAGTATGTTAAGAAAAAATGGTACAGTAAAGAGATCGCTCCATTGATCCGCGAACTTTCTGATGCAGAAGGATTTCGGAAGACATATTAATAAGTATTACTATATGCCTGCAAACTTCAGGTGGTAATATACAGCTATTACAAGGTATTCAGAACGATGTGCAGTGCCGGGTTGAGGCAGGAAAGTGCACTTTGCAGGATGCATTGGATCTTTATAAAGCCCCGTCATTTCTCTTTTCGCTTGCGGACATGCTCCGCAAACGTGCAGCAGGAGATAAAGTCACCTATGTTGTCAACAGGAACATCAATTTCACGAATATATGTATCGGATCATGCAAATTCTGTGCCTTTAGAAAGCAGGACGGATATATACTGTCCATCCCGGAGATACTGGAAAAAACAAGGGCTGCTGTAGCACTCAATGCTACGGAAGTATGCATCCAGGGCGGGCTTCTTCCGGACTGGGATGTTTCAAATTACTGCGAAATCCTGGAAAAGATCAGGGAAGAGTTCCCGCAACTGCACATCCATGCGTTCTCTCCGATGGAAGTGTTCCATGCCGCGCGGAACGGTAACATGAGCGTGAAAGAAACGCTTTCTTCCTTAAAAAAATCAGGGCTTGGCTCGATGCCGGGCACTGCGGCCGAGATACTGGTTGATAGGGTCAGGGAAGAGATATGTCCGGATAAACTAACAACACATGAATGGATAGACGTGGTCAGGACAGCCCACATGTCCGGGATACCCACAACTGCGACAATAATGTACGGGCATATCGAAACTTTTGAGGAGCGGATCGAACACCTCGTGGTAATACGCGAGTTGCAGAAAAAAACCGGCGGGTTTACTGAATTCGTACCCCTTCCATTCATGCCGTCCAACAACCGCCTTGGGAAAGGACTACAAAGTTCAAATGAAGTTGAAAACATGAAATTCCATGCGCTTGCAAGGGTGTTCCTGTACCCATATGTCAGGAATATCCAGGTAAGCTGGGTCAAGCTCGGAAGGAAACTTGCGCAGTCGGCATTAAACTTCGGCGCCAACGACCTCGGCGGAACACTGATGGAGGAAAATATATCAAAGAGCGCAGGCGCGGCTAACGGTGAATACATGGCGCCAGAGGAGTTTGAGCAATTGATACGGGAGATTAACCGGGTGCCGCAGAGGCGCGATACGCTGTATAATCCGGTTAACGGGTTATGATAAGTTATCTTGAGTTTATTTTGATAATTTCATACATGGCAATCACATATCATATAATAGCCCTCAAATACAGGAAATCTCGCGGCTTCCCTTATTTCAGCCGTATTTCAAGAACATTCCTCGTATCTCTCCATGCCTTCATTGTAATAACAAACATACTTCTTTACTTCTGGCTCATATCAAAAGATTTTAATCCCATATCGGTTATCCTTTCAGCCATCGGGATCATATTATTTGCCGCCGGATTATATATTATCTACTGGGGCAGCTATTCCCTGCGAAAAGCTGTTTTTATTCCCGAAAATAAGCTGGTGACGACAGGCGCTTTCGCCCGTGTGCGCCATCCCATGTACCTCGGCGGTATCATCGGCGCGTTCGGGCTTGCATTATTCGCCGGTTCGGTGTTGGGATTTATATATTCGTTTATCCTTGCGCTTATACTGTCCCATATTGCTGATTCAGAAGAAAAGGATTTGAGGGCAAGGTTCGGACAGGAATATGTTGAGTACCAGAAGAAAGTACCCAAGCTCTTTCCTCGCGTATGGTAATAACACTATGACTGATGCCAAAGACTATTTTTACAACTAACCTGAATTAGATAATGATGGTGGAGCAAAAACAATTTAAACTCGATGACTATATCTCTTTAGATGAGAGGGAGCATTTTCTCTCAGAGCTGCACCGGTTCCTTGTATGGGTTGGCGAACCGTTGCCTGATGAAGTTGAAGTAAACGGGGAGACCATAAAACTTCATGAACTCATCTGGCGCTGCATACATAAAGCAGAGCTTTCCGAAGCTGAGAAAGAGCGCCTGATGGAGCTTGTGCGCCTGCTTGAGACGAAAGAGAAACACGATGAGGAAGTCCTGCAAAGAGCCAATCTCACACATGAGGAGGCAAAGAGATTATACCATGAATCCGCTGCCCTTATCCGGGCTATTATGGATCTGAGGGAATGTGAAACCGGAAAGGTAAAATTGAAAGAGTCCAGCGAGGATATCAGGCAGAAAATAGAAGATGCAAAAAGATGGCTGGGTTTTTTAAAAGGCGTGGGTAAAAAATTCAGTTAGAAAACAATAAGTAAGAGTGTGACCATCTATCTATTTATGGGGGACGATGAAGATCTGGAAAAACTTGATGAGATGATCAGGGAAGAGGAAAAGAAAAGCCCTGCGAAAAAGGTCCTTGTATGCCCAGAATGCAATTCAACCGATGTTGTGTATTATGTCGGGGGAGAACTTGGCTACCAGTACAGGTGCAAGAACTGCGGATACGTTGGCGCGTTCATTCTTGAAAAATAAAAGCTCAAAGTGCTACACGTGCAAATCCCCCTCCTTTACGCCTTGAAAGTTCTTTATCCCATACAGGCTCTGGCGCGCATCCTTGAAGTAAAAACGCTCCTCAAGGATATCTTTCTTCTTCAATCGGTCAAGAGCGTATCTGACAGTCCTGGGTGGCAAATAGCTTTCCCTTGTGATATCTTTCTGGGTTAATAGTCCGCCCTTCTCAAGTATCTTAAAAACAAGTTTTGCTGAGGGAGGGAGGTTCTCGATCCTGATATCTATGTTCACTGTCGGTACACTTTCTTTTTTAAAGCCGCTCTTCGCGGTGGCAAAGACGATCCCTCATTTGGTAGTCACCAGTATGGTTAACGGCGTTAACTCTTATATAGGTTTCGGAATTACATGGTTTGCATTTTCTTTATGCTATCTTGGTATTTGTATTTAAAACTGTTTAACTTTCTTATCGTCTGAAATAGCAATAGCTTACTACTGCTCCTCCAAACGATAAAATAATTGTGATTATTGAAGAGATGATAGCATCTTGCCCTATTCCTCCTTGACTTATTCCACCAACCGCATTCCAAAAGAATATCAAACCACCCAGAGCACACACCCCATAAATGATTGCACGTTTTGGGTACTCTACGCCGTTAGTAAAATTTTTGAAGTACCCACCAATCGTCATAAGAGATATAATTATTCCAAACAGGGCAACATCAGTAGCGTATCCATGCATTTCAAATTTAGAACCTGTAGGCATAGGCAAATTTCCAGGAACATTCACTAATTGTATAAGAACATAAATAAATATCGAATTCAAAAGGGAAAGTACTGGAAGTGCGAAGCCCTGTTTCCCAATTTTAATTAACTTACCTAAACTCATGAACTCTCTATATATTCTTTCCCGCTGTCATAAAAATATCTGAGCCAATTTTATTTACCCACACACATAGTTACCGACTTTAGGTGCAAAGCTGTAACTATAGTATTTTGCGTAAATGGTTAGATATATATTGCTGTACATACTACAGACCAAGATATAAAATCATGAAGCTAAGCCAGTTTATGAAAATAGAAAAGATAGAAGAATTGATGAAAAACCAGAAGA
>CABMIB010000065.1 GCA_902386135.1 uncultured archaeon | reverse complement strand
GGCTGAACCGATTCAGAAGATTATTTATAAGATGGGAGAAAAGGCTTCAGAATTATATTGCAATGCTACATTTCGCATGTGCATGGATAACTTTCAGAGCAGCAGGGCTTTTCGGATAGGCTCTAAGGACTGTACTGCGTGTACATGCGCTGAGTATATACCAAAGCTACATATGTCTTTATATATTAATAAACTAAAACTAGATATTGTGGGCAGGCGTGTATACAGATTGTGTTGAAATCTTTTAATCGTACGGACACCACCAAATCCTCACCCCTGCCCCTCACCCTCTGTTTTAATGAGACATCACTAAGGTCATACAGAGAGATCAACACAACTAATTCATAGAGCTAAAAAAGAAAGGTTTTATATCATTAAACCTTTCGTAGGTTTATCGTAGATACGGTCATAACAGCACTCTGAGACCGGAGCTCTGGAGTATGCCAGAAAATGAAAAATCGAAATTAAAAGCATTATCAGACATCGCATCAATAAACATTGATCAGGAATTTGATAAGATCCTGCAAAATATCCTGGAGATCACCTGCGAAACTATGAAGGCGCACTCAGGTACCATTATGCTGGTCGATGAAACTACCGGCGAACTCAGGATGGCAGCTTCGTATGGATTAGGAGAGGATTACCCCAAAAGGGTACACGAAGCAGCAAAAGAAGCAGGGGTACCTCTAACATACAGCCCTTCCGGCATTGTGTTAAGGGCCGGCAAACACTACATCGTTCCGAACGTGTTCGAGGAACCCAGAGATAAACCATGGTATAATTTAACAAAGGAACTTGGATTTTCATCCCAGATATTTACGCCTATGAAAAGAGGATTGGGAGTCATCGGCATGTTGAACGTTTACATGGCGCAGGTGCATCAGTTTACGGATGAAGAGGTCGATTTTGTGACAATTGCCGCTTCACAGGCATCGTCTGTGGTCCAGAATGCCAGGATTTGCGGCAAACTTAGAAATAATATTACGGAACTTAACGAGTATAAAGAGCACCTTGAGGATAAAGTAAAAAATGCTTATAAAGAGTTATACGAATCCGAAGAAAGATACAAGGAACTTTTCGAGAATGCAAATGACTCGATATACATCTACGATTCTGAAGGTTACTTTAAGGAAGTAAACACTACGGCACTCAAGCTGCTTGGATGTACAAAGGAAGAAATAATCGGCACTCATATATCGAAATGGATCACACCGGAGAGCCTTAGAACCACCCGGGATACCCTGAAAAAACAAATCTCAGGGGAAGTTATGGAAAAGCCAATCATCCTTGAGGTGATCTGTAAGAACGGGGAACACCGATGGATGGAGATAAAAAGGCGGTTAATCAAAGGCGATGACAGGGTAGTAGCAGTACATGGGATAGGAAGGGATATAACTGAAAAAAGGAAGCTGGAGCAAGAGCTTGAGGAATATCGTAAAAAATTAGAAAAATCTTATGAAGAACTCGAAAAATCTGAGGCAAAATACAGGGACCTCTTTGAGAATGCCAATGATGTGATATTCACCAGCGATGCTGAAGGCTATATTTTAACAGCGAATGATGCAACAGTCAAAGGATTTGGATGTAACACAAAAGGCGAGGTCATAGGGACACATTTCTCCGACTGGCTCACGCCTGAGAGCATCCGAAATGCTCAAGATCACAAGAGAAAATACCTGGGAGGTGAACCTGTGAAACAGCCGGTAATACATGAGTTCATCAGCAAAAATGGAGAGCACAGATGGGCGGAGATTAGAAGCCGGGTTATCAAAGAAGGTGATAAGGCAATCGGGCTCCACTGCATAGCCAGGGACATAACTGAAAAATGGAAGCTGGAAGAAAAACTAAAAGAATCTGAGGCATTATATAAAGACCTGTTTGAAAATGCCGATGACCCCATGTATACACACGATTTGAAGGGATATTTCCTGACTATTAATAAGGTCGGATTGAAAACGCTCGGCGGGACGGAAGAAGAAATAATCGGGTCACATATATCAAAATGGCTGACTTCTGAAAGTTATAAGATATTTGAAGACCGTGTCAGGAAGATTTGCGTAAACCAGCCTTTAGAGCAGCCTGTTGTAATAGAAGTGATAACCAGGAATGGAGAACATAAATGGGGCGAAGTAAGAACAAGGCTCATCAGAGACGGGAACAGGATAACAGGAGTCCATGGCATAGTCAGGGACATAACTGAGAAAATAAGGCTGGAGAAGGAACTCAGGGAGTCTGAAGCAAAATACCGGGAACTCTTTGAAAACGCCCAGGACGTCATGTATGTGGTCGATACTGAAGGTAAAGTTTTGAAAATGAACCAGATCGGGCTTCGAATACTCGGTTGTCCAAAAGAGGAAGTTATTGGCAGTAACATTTCAAAATGGCTCACATCAGAGGGTAGAGCAATCATTCAAGAGCGCCGGAAAAAGCGCCGCTCGGGAGAAGCCGTGAAACCGATAGACATTCTTGAGATAGTGTGCAAGAATGGTGAACATCGATGGGTTGAGATAAATATCAGGGATATCAAAGAAGGTGAAATCCATGGGATAGCCAGGGACATAACAGAAAATAAGAGGCTGAAGAATGAATTAAAGGAATCCAATAAACAACTGAAGCTATTATGGTATTTGATCGGTGGAACACGCGGAGGGGGCACACGTGCATTAATCCTGAAACAGCTCGTTGATAAACCACATAATGCAAATCAAATAGCTGAAGCCTTGGATATAGATTATAAAACTGCCAGGCATCATCTTGGTGTTTTAGTAAAAAACGAAATAGTCACAAAGGAAAGCAACGGATATACCGCGATATATTTTCTTTCAAAGAACATGAAAGTGAATTTAAATGAGGTCAATCGTGAGCTTAAGCAGCATAATAGGTAGGCATATCCGATACAAATATTTTAATAAATTCTCTTCAATTTAAATTGAAAAAGTTTTTATATTGATAACTTAAAAATGTAGGTAACCTTTGCAGAAAGGAAAAAAACCACCACCACCTTATCCTCTTTTTTATCTTTTCTGCAAGGGTCTCTTTTCCACATGGATGCGTATGTTTTTAATATTTATATTGATTTTCCCAAACAATACCCAAAGTGCCCGATGATCGGATAATCGAAGGTTTAATCGTTTCCCCCGATGTGTGATGGATAGAATGAAACTGAATCTTCCAAATGCAGATGCTTTCCTGATGGTCAGCGAAAGCGAGCACAATGCTGACATGTACTACGCCACAAAATTCCTGGCTGTAGATTCTTTCATATACTTCAACTCCAAAAACGAGAAGCTTCTCGTGTCCGATATGGAACTTGGCAGGGCAAAAAAAGAATCCAGGGTAAAGGATGTGATCCCAGCTTCCAGGTACGGGCTTATGGGAAAACTCAGGAAGCTCAGGGATATCGATGCCGCATATTGCGAAATGATCGTTGAGTTCCTGCGCTCTGAGAATGTAAAGCATATTGCAGTACCTTATAATTTCTCCGTGCAGCTTGCAGACTGCATGAGAAAGAACAGTCTTGAGGTAACTCCCATAAAAAGCCCGTTTCGTGAAATGCGCGAAGTAAAGAGCGAACAGGAAATTGCTGCTATCGAAAAGGCGCAGAGGGCAGGTGAACGCGCGCTCGCTGAAGGTATCAGCGCAATAAAGAGCGCCCAGTCCAGACGCGGAGTCCTGTACCGGGAGAACTCACCGCTGAAAGCTGAGGACGTAAGGGCGATAATCGAGATGGCTCTTCTTTTGCAGGGATGTGAAGCGCCGGACATCATTATTGCATGCGGGAAAGGCAGCTCCGACCCACACTGGCAGGGGGAGGGCGAGCTGCTTGCAGATGAACCGATCGTCATCGACATGGTGCCGCGCTCGAAAAGTGAGAGATATTATTCGGATATGACACGCACGGTAGTGCGCGGGACCCCGAAGGATGAGCTGAAAGACATGTATTCGGCTGTATTTGACTCGCAAGTTGCGGCGATCAGTAAAATCAAAGCAGGCGTCAGCGGCAGTGAGATCCATAATGTCGTTTGCGACGTGCTGGAAGAGAAAGGATACGGGACAGCAAGAGGCAAAAGCGGGGAGTTCACAGAGGGCTTCATACATTCGACTGGACACGGCGTTGGGCTTGATATCCATGAAGGACCGAACCTGAGCGAGAGCGGCAGGGAACTGAAAGCAGGATGTGTGGTCACGATAGAGCCGGGCCTATATTACAAAAACACAGGCGGCGTAAGGATTGAGGACGTTGTAGTGGTAACGCAGGGCGGATGCAAGAATTTAACTATGTTCGAGAAGAATCTGGTGCTGAAATGAAAGAAACAGAAGAAGTATTGGAAAAGTACCGGAAGGCTGGAAAAATCCTCTCCGAAGTACGCGCCGAAGCGGCTAAAAAGGTAGTGGAGGGCGCAAGCTTACTTTCGGTCGCCGAGTTCGCAGAGAACCTGATACGCGAAAAAGGCGGGGAGCCAGCCTTCCCTGTGAATATATCCAGGAATGATGAAGCAGCTCACTCGACCCCGTCTGTTAACGATACTGCTGTTTTCGGGAAGGATATGGTCAAGCTGGACATCGGGGTACATATCGACGGCTACATAGCGGATACGGCTGTAACTGTTGACCTCTCAGGCAATCCCGAACTTGTAAAAGCTGCTGAAAAGGCTCTCTCGGATGCGATAAAAATAATGCATGCTGGCGTGAACACCACCGAAATCGGAGGAGCTATCGAAGATGCCATAACATCGTTCGGGTATAAACCGATAATCAATCTTACAGGTCACGGTCTTGAACAATATGTCCAGCACGCTCCGCCTGCCATTCCCAACAAAAGGATGCCGCATGGCGTGACAATCGAGGATGGGGATATAATAGCTATCGAACCGTTCGCCACTGACGGCGCGGGGAAGATACACGATGCCGGGAATGCCGAGATATACCATATTGTCTCCGAAAAACCTGTGCGTCACCCCACTGCCAGAGCCCTGCTGCAGAAGATTGAGACGTATAAGACACTGCCGTTCGCAAAGAGATGGCTCGGGGAAAATATTGATTTTGCGATGGTACAGCTCGTTAAAGCGAACATAATCCGGCCGTACCCGATACTTAAAGAAGTTAAAGGCGGGCTTATCTCCCAGGCGGAACATACGGTTATAGTTACACAGGACGGCTGTGAGGTTATAACGCAATGAAGCTTTTTCTTGCCCTTGTTGCCATAGCTATGAGCGCAGGTACGGGCTCGGCGGCGCATCTGTGGGTAAATAATATCGCAGTGAACGACTACAACATGACCTGGAGCTATACTGAGACTTTTACGGGCGCAGATTCAATAGCATACAGGGTGAGCATCGATTCGGGGCTTGGCAATAATGATAGTTTTGTCAGTGCATGGGAACTTCTGAATGCTGACAGGGAGACGCGCAAAAGCCTTAAAAGCGCGATAGATAAGGAGCTGGACGTCAGGATAAACAACGGGACCGGCGGGGTTGAGGTGCTTGATGTGGACTCAACGTTGTCGCCTGACGCCATCGGAAAAACACATTCCATGGATGCAATTGTGAACAGGTACAATGTCACCTACAGGTTTAAGGAGAACATCCTTAACTCGAGCAGCATCTGGTTCCTCGGGCAGGCAAATTCCCCTGTGACCATAGTTATGCCACCGGGGGTTGATGTGGTTAATAGCAGCGGCATGAACAATGTCTCTAAAAATGTTACTAACCATTCAGAGATTGCAGGGCTCTTTAAAGGGATGACAATGGACAGGGGAGAGGTTACCCTGTATCTTGCGAAAAATACTTCGTACAAGGTTCCTGAGATCAATGTATCATCAAATGTTACTTCGCCCGTGCCGACAGAGAACCTTACAATGAACTTTACGAAATCTACGAAGGAAATTACATCAAAGGCAAGAAATGCGACTATTATAATAGCTGCAGTTGTGATAATTATATTGATATACGTTTTTAAGGTGAAGAGAAAATAGTGGGGAAGATATTTTAAGATTTATACATGACACGAGATAAACGCACGATTAAATTCACAAAACCGATTTTCTCAAATAAGGAGGGTTTGCAGCTTTCCACTCCAGAGATAGTTGCCAGTTACATAGCGAAAAGGTTGAAGACAGATATAATCGCAGACCTGGGCTGCGGGATTGGCGGCCAGGTGATTTTCTTTGCAAAAGAATGTAAGAAAGTATATGCAGTCGAGAGGAATCCTGAGAAACTTGAATACGCAAAGAAAAACTGCGAACTATACGGTGTCAGGAACGTGGAATTCATACCTGGCGATGCACTTTCTGAGAGCATCAAGGAAAAAGTGAGCGATGCGGATATCATCTTCTCAGACCCGGCGCGCCCACTGGCTGAGAAAGAAAGGACACTGGAAAATCTTGAGCCGCCGATTACCGAGATAATAAAGCTATATTCCGACATCACGCAGCAGCTTGCGTTCCACGCGCCGCCCCAGATGCCGCCCTCGCGCATAACCTTTGACTGCGAGCGCGAGTACCTTTCGCTTAATGGGCAGTTGAACAGGCTCACTCTTTATTTCGGCGCGCTCAAACGATGCGACCGAAGCGCTGTTGTTCTTCCGGGAGAGGCGCAGCTTTGCTCTTCAGGTGCGCCTGCGATCAAGACCGGCGACCTGAGGGAGTATGTTCATGAGCCTGAGCCTTCTGTTGTGAAGGCAGAGCTTCTGAACGAGCTTGCTCAGACGATTTCAGAGGCCGGCGGCGGGATTTTCTTTTATAAAGGAGATGAGCGGCGCACGCTTCTTACGTCTTCGGAGCTTGTTAGCTCGCCTTTTTTTAAAGATACTTACCGGGTTCTTGGTAAAACCGAAAAGGATATTCGCAGGATAAAAGAAATTTTAAGGTCGGGAAAAGCAGGGAAAGTTGTTTTGCGTTTTGATATCGAACCTGAGAGATACTGGGATGTCAGGAGAAAACTTGAGGAGGGGTTAAGAGGAGAAAGGACGCTGCATGTTTTTGGTTTCGGGGATGAGGTTGTGGTGGGGGAGAAGGTCAGGAAATTATAGTAATTAACTACAAAATTTAACTTTAATGCCCGTCAATCTGTTGTAGCATACAAAGAACCCACCGCAAAGGACGCAAAGTTCGCAAAGAAAAATGTAGCTACGCTTTGCGCTCTTTGCGAACTTTGCGGTGTTTGATTAAATCGGTTCAGAATATACTCAAAGAGTGTGGGATATTAGAAGTTGTAATACATGCCATAATTTACGGTTAGTTACTGTAGGTGATTAATGTACGCCCGCTCTACCGCTTTTGGTGGTGTATCTAAATCATAAAGAGCACTACATAAAATGTTGAGCTGGCAAATGGTGTTGAAGGATTTATATTTGCTAGCGTTTTCAAAATCTCGGATGATTTTGGATTATAAAACTTTTCATATATACTTTCATTAGAAGCACCAAAATTAATTTTAACACCTTCATATATATGTGACCTTAAATGTACTTAGGTCTTGGAGATTGATAAATGGAACCAAAAGATATCTTCGAGGTTTCAGATATACGAGAATATATCAAAGATTTAGATGAAGATACTCTTATAGAAAAAGTAATTATTCCTCTTTATCAAAAAAGAAATTTTCTTCTCATCAACAGGCCCTCACACGGCCCTGGGGAGCATGGCAAGGATATTATTTTTAGAAAAGCGGATTTTCCTAAACCCACAGATTATGCAATTCAAGCCAAAGCTGTAACTATCAATATTAATAATGTGGGTAAAATAATCGACCAAGCTAAGGCTGCATTTGATGTTCCATTCATAGATCCATCTTCAAATATTGAAAAAAAAGTTGATTACGTGCAGGTTATAACTTCTGGTAATGTCTCGGATGATGCTAGGACTCGTTTTTCCCATATGATTCCTGACAGACGATACATAAACTTATTTGATGGAGAATTTTTAATAGGTTTAGTAGAACAGACGAAAAAAGATGTATGCAAATTTGATATCTCTCAAACTGCTGCAACCGTACCCTCAGAAAAAATCCCATCAAATATCTCTTCTTCACCTGAGTTTATGGTTGAAAAAACCAAGCAGTTATCATGGGAAGCAGCGGTGGAGGAAGATTTAAAAAAGCTGAATGAAGGGATTAGAGAAGGTAAATTACCAGAAAATGATAAGGAAATTGTCAAAGTCGAAGAAAGCAAATTCTCAAAAACGATACCTTTAGATACTGGAAAAGGTCAACTTCTCTATTACAGAGAAATTACTCAGAGGGACACAACAAGAATAAGTATTATTCCGGGAATGTCTTTTCAATCGGAATCTATAGGAGAAACAAGTCCTAAAGACAGACCACTTCCATCACTAGAATTATCTCAGAAATTAAAGGATGCTCTGGAATCTCTTTCTGAACCAGAAAGAAAAGTAGTAAATATTCTGAATTATTGCAATGGGATTGATGAGAACGCTCTAAAATGCATCATGGCTGTAGAAGGTTTAGATGAGACATTATTTGAGGCTATAAAAGGAAAAGAGTTTATTTTATACAAAAAAGAGATACTGAATCTTCCAGCGAGTTTTACAATTGAGAAAATTCAGATAATTGATGAAGCGCAGTGCCATCTTTCACAGACTACCCAGACAGGTAAGAAAGAAATTAATAGCGTCTTAATAAAAGCACTGAATGTATGCAGTGGAAGTGTTCCTCTGATTCTTTCTATTATCAATGAAAAGTATGATGAGCTTGATGAGGCGGAACGAAGGGATTTACTAACATACGTTCTTCAAAACCAGAACAGGTCTACTATCTACTTTGCAAGTCGTTTCTCTCATAAGGATCACTCTCTGGCAAAATTAGGGGAAGAGATTCTATCAAAGGATAAAGAAAGAGAACATGACCATAGAACCTATTTCAACTTTGGGAGCGCATTGCTGTTAAAGAACACAAAAGATGGAGTGATTATTGATCGGAATATTATAGACAAAAATGAAATTCAAAATTCAAAGAGGCTTCTTGAGATAGCATGCGATATGGATCAGGAGAATGCGCTGTATATCGCAACATTATCAAACGCTTTTATTTTTCTTGGTAATTTGAACAGTGCTATCTTTAATGCGCAACTTGCTTTAAAGAAAAATGAAAATGAACCTACTGCCCTAAATGCCATGGCTATTGGTCACATTTCGAAGAGGAATTTTAGTGCTGCGCAATCCTATCTTGAAAAATTATATAAAATAAAGCCAGAAAGTGTCCCAAGCCTCATGAACCTCGGTAATGTTTATAAAGGCTTAAAAATGTTCGGAAATGCCTTAGAATTATTTGAACAAGCTAATCGCCTAAAGCCTAATTCGGATTATATACTTGCAGAAATAGGAATTATTCATAAGAACCTTGGCAATATCGATGATGCATTAAATGCCCTTGATAAAGCAATCGGACTGAACCCATTGTGTGAACAAGCTTGGTTAGGCAAAGGTGATTTATATATTCAACTTCGTGATTTCCCCAATGCAATACAATCCTATGAAAAAGCCATTCAAATCAATGAAAAAAATCCAAATGTATGGGTAGCACTCGCTCAATCATATGATGGCTTGGGTAATCATGAAAAAGCAAAAAAATGTATAGAGGAAGCAATAGAGAAAGAACCATCGAGTGAATTTGCTTTACTGGGACTTGGGGCATTTTATGCGAATAAAGGCATAGTTGAGGAGTGTGAAAAGTGGTGTGGAGAGATTTTTAAGGAAGATCCCAAGAATGTTAAAGCACTGGAATGTATTGGGGTTGCCTACAATAATGCAAAGAAATTCGAGAAGGCAATTGAATTTTTCGATAAAGCTTTAGATATCGACCCAACTCAGCCGAGTGTTATTTATGGGAAAGCCATGGCTACCAATGCTTTAAAAAATGTGCAAGATGCAAAAAAGCTCTACGAAGATGCCTTAAAACTTGATCCTGACAATATAAAGGTACTCTTAGAGTTGTCCAAAATACTTAGCAATGAGGGAAATTATGATAGGACTCTAAAACTCCTGTCTCATGCAGAGAATGAATCACCTGAGGATAGCGAGGTTCTTTTAGTAGAAGGAGCGGTATATGCCAATAAAGGAGTTTATGGAAAGGCTATTGGGCTCATTGAGCGATCCATCAAACTTAATCCCAAGAATGTTTATAGCTGGCTAACGATTGGCAAAATTTATGTGAATACTGCTAATAGTTCTAAAGCCAAGCAATACTTCGAGAAGGGGTTAGAAATTGAACCTAATAATCCTCTGCTTCTTGAAGGCCTGGGTGTTACATGCCTAAATTTGAAATTATTTGGTGATTCAATTAAAAAGTTTGAGCAGATCTTAGCATTAGAACCATCGCATACCGCTGCACATTTCTACATAGCTGAAGCTTACAGACTGGAAGGAAACTATGATGAATCCATTCGTTACTATGAGAAGCTTCTGAAGTTTGAACCGAATAACAGAGGTGCAATTCTTGGATTAAGTGGTGTTTATATTAGCTTAGGGAAAATGCCGACTGCAAAAAAAATATTCAAAAAACTTATGAAAGAAAGCAATGGTGATCCGCAAGTCCCATTTGAAATCAGTAGTATCTTGAGGCGATGCGGTAAACTTGGAGAAGCTATTTACTACCTGAACAAAGCTATAGATGCAGATTCTAAACGGGATATATTCCATATAGAAAAGGCAAATATTTATCTTCAGTTAGGGAAGCACCAAGAGGCGGGTAGATCTTACGAAAAAGCACTTATGCTAAATCCAAAGAACTCCTCAGTGCTCCATCAAATGGGCATAAATTATCTTGCCAAGAATAACCCATATAAAGCGGTAGAGTTTCTCGAAAAATACATTGCAATTGACCAAAATAATGCGGCAGGCTGGTTCCATCTTGGAGACGCGTATAATAAACTTGGGAACAAACTTAGGGCAAAAGAATGTTTTGAGTCAGCCCTTCAGTATGGGCCTTTAAATGCTGAGATGCTAGCAGTAATGGGCGATTTCTATAACCAAGTTATGAATGATCTTAATAGCGCAATAATTTGCTACGAGAAGGCAATCTTGCTTGGTAGGGAGGATTCCCGTATAAAATTGGCTCTTGCTACATGTTACCTCAACATCAGAGAATTTGATAAATGTATTAGATATTGCAAAGACATCATTAATAAAGAACCCGAAAATATAGAAGCATTAGTTTTCGAGAGTCTGGCCTTGTTATTCAAAGAACAATATGATACTGCAGGCGAGAATTTAAGAAAAGCGTTGTCATTAAATCCAAATAATTATCTCACTATGCTTGGCTTAGCGTTTTTATATAACAACAAAGAACAAAGCCAAGAAGCAATTGATTGGGCGAAAAAGGGCACTGAGAAAGAACCACATAATCCTAACAATATGATGCTCTATTTAATTATAGGAAACAATTATAATTTGATGGGGAATTATGAAGATGCAATCACAAATTTTGAACATGCTAGAAGATATAAACCGGATTATCCAGAGGTCTTACGATCAGGTGGCTTTCCATTCAGAAACTTAAAGAGATATAAGGAAGCAATTGATTGGTGGAGAGAATATCTCAAATTAAGACCAGACGATTGGGAATTCTGGTCTTATCTAGGTGTTACCTATGGAGACAATGATGACTTCAAAAATGGAATAGAGTGCTTAGAGAGAGCAATTTCTTTGAATGATTCTGAAAAAGGTCTCTACTATGCCTTAGGAATTCAATACTCAAAAAGCGGTAATTATCAGAAAGCTATCCAAACATTCCAAAAACTAAAGAACTTAGACCCAACTTCAAGCGAACCCTGGCTACATACTGGAGATATTTATTTCAATGTTACCAATGAGTTCGAAAAGGCTATTAGCGAATATCTTGATGCAATGAATATTAATCCAAATAATTGGAAAGCTTGGGCTAATTTATATATATCCAGTAAAATATTAGATGATAATGTGAAAGAAAAAGAATATATGGAGAGAGCTATTGAACAATGTCCGGATAAAGTAGAATTGTTCATAAGAGAAACAAGTGTATTTTTAAGATTAAATAGAATAAATGATGCTGAGCAATCAGTTGAGAATGGCCTTACAGAATTTCCAGAGAGTCATATCTTATGGTTTTTAAAAGCGGGTGTTGCATCGATTAATAAGGATATAGAGAAATCTACCAAATCGTTGGAGAGAGCTATATATCTAAATCGAGAGTGCATAAATTTTGCATTTACAGAACCTAATTTGGAATACTTGAGAATGCAGGACTGTTTCAAAGATTTGATTGGTAAGTATTGTAAAAATTTAAGGTTAGGTTGGGGTTGAGAAGAGAGTATACACAATCACCAAACTATTTATATAACCTCCCCTAATAAAAAAGTGGGTGCAGTATATGGTAGATATAATATCAACACTGATCATAATAATATTAGTAGTAATAATCCTTTCGCAATCAATAAAAGTAGTGAGGGAGTACGAGCGCGTCGTGATTTTCAGGATGGGGAGGCTGTTCGGAGCCAAGGGACCGGGGATATTCCTTATAATCCCTATTGTTGACAGCCCGGTAAAAGTAGACCTGAGGGTAATTACGATCGATGTGCCGAAGCAAACAATAATAACACGGGATAACGTGAGCGTGGACGTTGATGCCGTCATTTACTACCGCGTCGTTGATCCGACGAACGCAATAATAAGAGTCGAGAATTACAGGATAGCCACAAGCTTGCTTGCGCAGACAACGCTGCGAGATATCCTGGGGCAGATAGAACTGGACGACCTGCTCTCAAAGCGGGAAGAGCTTAATAAGAAGCTCCAGGCGGTACTGGATGTGGCTACCGAGCCCTGGGGCATAAAGATCACTGCGGTCACGATACGCGATGTCAGCCTGCCAGAATCGATGATGCGTGCAATAGCCAAACAGGCAGAGGCAGAGAGGGAACGCAGGTCAAGGATAATACTTGCAGACGGTGAATTCCAGGCAAGCCAGAAGATGATGGAAGCTGCTGAATTATACCAGAAAGTGCCGATCGCCATGAAACTCAGGGAGCTTCAGACTCTTGCCGAGATAGCAAGGGAGAAGAACCTGATCGTTGTCACGACAGGCGCGCCCGGAAGCGATATGAGCAATATTGCAGGACTGACAGGAGCTTTTGCAGAGGCTAAATCGAAGGCTGAAAAGAAATGAGGCTCCTGCCGGCTCTTTTATTTTTTCTCATCTTCATACAGACAGCGAACGCACAGGTGCTTGTAGTTGAACTGAAAGATACCATATCCTCTGCCAGCGATGAGATCGTGGCTGAGGCGCTTAATGCTGCCAGGAGCGAGGACGCGCAGGCGCTGGTAATCATACTGGACACTCCAGGAGGAGGGCTTGATGTGACCAAGAGCATAATCGAACATATCGACGGCTCTCCTGTACCGGTTATCGGCTACGTGTACCCCAAGGGCGCAACTGCATGGTCTGCCGGCACGCTCATACTTCTCGGCACGGATATTGCAGCCATGACCCCGAACACGATAATCGGCTCTGCGCAGCCTGTAGAGGTAACCTCAGAGGGGCTAAAGCCTGTTACGGAAGAAAAAATCGTAAATGCTGTTGTTGCGCTTGCCCAGGATAAAGCAAAGCAGCACGGAAGGAACGTGACCGCTGCAAAAGATTTTATCACTGAAAATCTGAACCTGAACGCGGAGCAGGCGAAAGAGGCAAACGTAATAGAAGTAGTTTCACCAAGCGTAGAGGATCTATTAACAAAAGTGGATGGGATGACCGTAAAAGGCAAAGTGCTTAGGACATCCGGAGCCGGTATCACCTATTATTCGCCGTCTGTCCGGCTGTCGATCCTGGAGCTGCTCTCAAATCCCATTCTTGCATCGCTGCTTTTGCTCGTCGGCATATATTCGCTGGTATTCGGGCTTACAAGCCCTGGCTACGGCGCGGAGATATTCGGCGTCATTTCCATAAGTCTCGGGCTTATCGGACTTGGTTTCTCGATAAATATCGCAGCCATATTCCTTATCGCGCTCGGGATGGCGCTGTTACTTTTCGAACTGCATATCTCTACTTTCGGGCTTATCGGCGTAGCAGGGATTGTCTGCATAGTGCTTGGAAGCATACTGCTTGTGCCTATTGGTTATCCGGGATTATACTCCCCGCAGTTCCAGACAACAATGCTTCTCAGCCTGCTTGCGCCTGCTATCGTTTTCGGCGGGTTCCTCGCATTTGCGATATACAAAATGATGGAGGTGAGGAGGAGAAAACCTGCGATAGGAGGAATAGTAGGAGACACGGCTGAGACTATAGACGAGCTAATTCCGGGCACGACGGGCTATGTCAGGTACCAGGGCGAGTACTGGATAGCAAAATCAGAGGAGAAAATCGAGCCTAAAACAAAGGTCGTAATAACAGGAAAAGATGGGCCTGTGCTGATAGTCAGGAAATCAGGAGGGCTGAGCGACCGGCGTCAGGTAAAAATTTAGGGTTTAAATCCTCCCCATTAATTAAAAATCACAAAGCAATAAGCAAGGGTTACACGCAGTTCCACACAAGTACAGCTTTTCACAGTGCGGGAGCGTTAGGTTAATATAATATAAGTGGATTTTGTGATGGCAATAGAGTGCGAGTAAAAATCAATCAATAAAGTCGAGTTCAAGCAAATGATGCAAATTAAGTTGAATTCAGATAAAAGATGGAACAGGTTAGTTGAAATTGATACCAACTTCAAGAAATAAAAACGATGAGAAATGTGGACAAGATAAAAGAGCAGCTCTTAAATTAATTAGAGGAATTGCACCAATGATGAAAAAATAGTTATCATGAAGGTGACAAAGAATGTTACTGTTGTTTATGCGTTATCTATTGTAATAGCCGCAGGGATATTCATCCTTGACCTGTTGACACCACTTGGCTATGCAGTATGGTTGGGATATCTGCTACCTCTGATAATCGCATCATGGAAGTTACAGCGATGGTTCGTTTATGCTCTTGCAGCGACCTGTACCGCATTTATTGTACTGGATTTTATATACTCTCCTCCAAGTATTAAATCAGAGATAGAACTTTTCAATAGCTTTTTGGCAGTGTGCACATTATGGGTAACAGTAATCCTCATAATGAAACACAAGCTGGCAGAGGATAAAATACTTGAACAAGCTACACTTCTTGATAATGCACAGGAGGCTATAGGAGTCAGAAGTTTAGATCACAGCCTCATCTACTGGAACAAAGGCGCTGAACGCCTGTATGGCTGGACAAAAGGGGAAGCTATAGGCAAAAATCCTATTGAGTTTCTTTTTAAAGATAAAGAAGAGCCACCCCAGCTTATTGAGGCAAAAAGGATTGTCCTTGAGAAGGGAGAGTGGATAGGCGAACTGCATCAGGTGACAAAAGATGGTAAAGAAATCATTGTCGAAAGCCGCTGGACTCTAATACGTGATGGCGAAGAAAAACCAAAATCAATACTTGTCATAAATACGGACATCACTGAGAAGAAGAAGCTCGAAGAGCAGGCTCTCCGTGCTCAAAGGATGGAGAGCATAGGCATGCTTGCAGGCGGAATAGCGCACGATCTCAACAATGTGCTGACGCCGATAACACTGTCTATCCAAATGTTAAAAGAAAAATTCAAAGACGGACAGAGCCAGAAATTGCTTATTATCCTCGAAAAGAACGCCCAGCGAGGAGCTGATTTAATAAAGCAAGTCATGTCATTTGCACGAGGAGTAGAGGGTGAATGCAAACCTCTTCAAGTACCATACATCGTATCTGAAATTGAGAAGGTCATAAAAGAGACATTTCCAAGAAATATCGAAATCAGAGCTGATATACAAAAAGACCTCTGGATGATCTCGGGGGATGCCACGCAATTACATCAGGTTTTAATGAACTTGTGTGTGAATGCACGTGATGCAATGCCAGATGGCGGTAGCTTAAGTATATCTGCTGGGAATTTTTATGTTGATGAGAGCTATGCACGGATGTATATCGAATCCAGAGTTGGTCAGTATATTGTCATCACGGTCTCTGATACGGGGACAGGTATTCCTCCTAAAATACTGGACAGGATTTTCGAACCATTTTTTACGACAAAAGAACATGGAAAAGGAACAGGACTCGGTCTTTCAACATCTCTTGGAATTGTGAAGAGCCACGGTGGATTTATAGATGTGCAAAGCGAAGTTGATAAAGGAACGGCATTCAGAGTCTATTTGCCTGCGATTAAAACAGAGATACAAAGAATAGAAGAGCATAAGCTTGAATTACCCGTCGGGTATGGGGAATTGATTCTTGTTGCTGAAGACGAAGGCTCAATTCGTGAGATTACCAGCTCAATGTTGAAAACATACGGGTATAAAGTGCTTACAGCCGAAGATGGTGTGCAGGCAGTAGCAATGTATGCTCAAAACATGGATAAAATCAAGGTTATCCTTATGGATATGATGATGCCGGTTATGGATGGCCATGCGAGCATCCGGGCAGTTCGCAGAATTAATCCTGAAGTCAAAATTATCTCAGTCAGCGGATTAGCAGAGAAAGATAGACATGCGAATATGGCTGACTATACAAATGCCTTTTTGCCAAAACCTTACACTGCTGAGAGCTTATTGAAAACTATACACGACGTTCTAAGCACGAAATAGACCTGCTTTTTATGCTACTGCCTGCAAGCCATACTCTTTTTATATACCCCTTGCCACCACTCTATACAGCGTATCTTCTCCGGTAAACACACCCACAGAGCGAACAGGTAATTAAAAACCGCTCACGGCAGCACATAAATCCCTTTCGCCGTTTTTATTATCTTTATCTCATCCCCCGGCTCTGCGCTCAGGAACTCAGGTCTTTTAACAGTAACAGTCTCATAGGTCTCAGGGTCAAGCACCTGGATCACTTTATCCTCCTCCGCAACCAGCACTGCAGGAACCGCATCCTGGCGCCTGCCTAATTTCTTAACATCCATCAGGTCGTTAAAGTTCTCGATAAATCTCCTGCCGGTCTCAAGGTCGATGCCGCTAACATGCTTTCCGCAGCTTTGCACCTCTATCACCGTATCATCCGCACTTACAATATCCCCCCGCACGAATTCAGGCAGCCGGACGGCAAACGTGATCCGGTAAAGGTCTTCGCCGTTCTTCTGCCCTACAAGTTTTGGCGATTCTGAGAACCTGCCTCCGAATGCATCGGTTATTGCCCTGCATATCTGTTTTCCAAGCTTGCTAAGCCCTACATAAATATCAATGCCTTCATCAAGTTCAACGATCTTTGCAATGAACGCAAGCCTCTCCCCTTTTTCCTGCGAGCGCGTTGCCACATCCTGCGCAATTTCCCTGCACCTTTCAAGCTCCTCCTGCGTTGGGAGCCTTTTATCGGCGCGGATCTGCACGATACCTTCAAAATAGCCTCCCGATATCCTGCTGCATGTGTCGCATGTCTCCCAGCTTATCCTCACTTCCGTATCCAGCGCCGCCTCTGTCTGCACGCCTTCGATATTCGCTTTTGCTTTGACATGCACCGCGTACCTGGAATAATCAAGCTGCTTCGGAGTTATCTCCAGTTCAATATCCTGCGCCAGTTTATTTACAATCAGATTATCTTTTACGCACTCGATAATGACATCGCTTTCATCCTGCCTTGATTGCCACTTTCCCTTCTTGAAGACCGAGCCGCATGTCGGGCATATTCGAGTATAAACAACAAGCGGGCATTCAAGAAGTTTTTTATCTCCGATAAAGCTGGTTTTTCCCTTGTTTATATGCTCCAGGAATTCCGGGAAGGACATGTCATTGAGGTCCCTGTCTGTTTTTTGAGTGCGTCTTTCTGCCATAGATACTTTCTAAAAAGAGTATTGTTTATTTATAGTCTCCTGCATAATGTCTTATATTAACATATAAACCACAGAGTGCGCAGAGGACACAGAGCAGAAACCAATATCTCAAACATACGAGGAAATTCTTGCCATGCGAAACGCGGAAATCCAGATGTCGCCAGCGCCCGCCGTGCCTTTTGTATTCAACTAACAATGACAAAGATTGCGAGGGTATCATCAATCATCCTATAAAATTACCTGCCCCTCGCTTTCATCTCATTGAGGTTATATGGAATGCATCTCTAAAACCGCTATAGAAGAACTTCGCAAAATCGTAGTAAAATCCGACTGAGCCCTCAAAAGTAGAGGAAGTATTTGATATTGTGAATACGCTGCCTGTATGCGAAGTTATTGAACCTCTATTACTGAAAAAAAAATCAGCAATAATTTAGAGATTTCATAATCTGAAGTAAGTAAAATCTTTTATGAGCGATTCATTTAGCTCTTGAACGTATAACACGCATCTCAATATATAACATATTATATTAATAAATTCTTCTTGCAATATCGTGCCTACTAAAGGGTTAGCCATCCATTTATCATATTTTCTCTTCTTAGCTTGGTTTGCATGAGCTAGTCCACCATATAAGAATATTTCAAAAATTCGCCTATTTGTAAATGTTTCACCATCTTCAGAGATATTCAACTGCTTATCAGGTGAATTAAGGTAATCATTGAGCCCTTTACGAACGTTTAGGAAAGAGTTCTTTTCTTTACTGTAATCTGGTAACTTTGAATACATTTTGGTCATATTCTTAAAGCTAGGTGCCTCATTCTCTTGGATAAAAAATCTAAGTGTTAATACAAAAGATTCAATCGACTCATCTGTTGGGAATCTTTTCTCAACATTAATGGGCTCGCCTTCTTTAGCAGAGACTGTTACCCCAAAACCATCAGTAACTTTTTTAGTAAAATTGTGATTTCTTAATTTTTCTGCTTTATCATTAAATAAAGCCATATCTTCTAAATCTTTTCTATCTAAAAACATTTCAGCTACCTCTTAATTCACTAATATAGTCTCCTTGTTGCCCCTGTATGCTCAGTTTCCTCATCAAAATTTTGGGAGCGGGGCGAAAGTAATCGCAACAGTAGCTTCATTTCCTAAGAGTGATAATTCCAAAAATAACTGATATGATAATAGCCACCACAGTCAAAAGCTCTTTATAATCAGTAGCAATATCCTTTATCAACGAAATAAATTTGAGTTTCTCCATTCCTTCTTCAGTTATTCTTATGCTCATATTTGGTCTATTATCCCACATAACTAATTTCCTTTGCATTAAGCTTCGTATCGCTTCTTGAAAGTCATCAGGATGATGTACTACTCCTTTATTCATTGCAGGCTCCATTATATAACCAAATAAAACAGTTTCTTCAATATACTTTGTACTATCTTTATTCAGCCGCTTAAGTATCAAATTTTGCAGTTTAGTTAATCTTTCCATTATTCCACATGACAAGCATTAACTTCTATTTATCAAATAACTTCCGATGCATCTTTATATCATCTCATCAATTAATGCATGGGTCGAACATATGGTATCTCCAGATGATAGAAAATATTGGGATAACTTAGATGACGAAGTTGATAGGTATATACATAGAAAATACCCTATCGATTTTAAAGGAATAGAAGAGTGTAAATATCAGCAAAGGGTTGCTGAAGTTAGGGGTAAATTTTATCAAAATTTGAATACTTTGGCTTTTTTTATTTTTGCTATAGGCGTTAATCTTTTGTTTTCTGTCTTTATTCAAGACATCTCATGGAAAATAATTATTCCCGTAGTTTTAATTATAGGCACTTGGCTTGTTTATAAGTTGATTATAAATGAAAGATTTAATAGGTGCCAAGGAATCATTTTGGAAGTTGAAAGGAGAATTCAATATCAAAGTATAAAATCTAACCAACCACAAGCTACAAACAATATCACACAATGCTCCCAGACATCATAGAATGTTGGGTACGAGTAAATTGATTTTAGAATTTTAACTTGAAAGTTATAATTGTTAAAAATTCCCAACAAAAGTTTGCTTTTTCCCTTTCATTTTCCGTCCAAACATCCAAACTGAAAAGATTAAGGCGATACATAGCGTTTAACCTTGGATAACCAAAAATCCAAACTATCCAAACAAGATGCGTCGCCTGTCCAAACTGAAATTTGCATTTTACACCCTATAGTAAAACTGCCTGTTGCGTTTACCTGTGAAAGAATTTACAATACCTTTCCTGCAAAGGCTCAATAGTTATTTCCTTACTATATCTATGCTAATCGTGTCCTGTACAGTTGATGAACTTCTGATTCGTTTGATCGAATATAAAACGTCTTGAATATATTTATCTGATTTAAGAAATACATTAACATTTAGTATATGGTTTTCAATGGCTCGTTTAGATAAATTCTTTTGTACTTGCAAGAACTTACGAAATTCTTCGGTATTAATACTATTAATGTCCTTTGTTTTACCAGTATCTGAGAAAAGATATGCGGAGGATGGGATTTGAACCCACGAATTCCTACGAAACCAGCCCCTCAACTTTGCGCAATGTATGGCGCAAACTTTATTAACTTTCAAAGCAATCTAAGCAATATGAAGCACCCACCTAAAATTACAACCGAGGAACTTGGCGATAATGCCAAGGTATTGAACGATTTTAAGCGCGCCCTTGAATTGCAGCAGCTAAGTAATCGGACAGTTAACAACTACCTCTGGAAGAATTACCAGGCCCTATTGCAGTATAACAAACCTGCAGCCGAGGTTACTAAGACCGATATCCAGGATTATATTATCAAGAGACGTTATTCAAGTTCTCAATGGACCGTAAATGGTGATATCATCGCCCTGCGGAAATTCTACGACTGGCTGAAGCCAGGAAATGATCTATTTGTCGGTATCAAAGTAAAGCAACCTAAGAATTATTTACCGGTTGAGCAACTCATAACTCCGGATGATGTCAAGAAGATGTTATCAGTATGCAAGAGCCAGCGGGACCGCGCTATTATCATGTTGCTGTGGGATTCAGGCTGCCGATTAAATGAGGTCATGAGCCGAAATATCAATCACATCCAGCCGGATGAGCACGGCGCCACAATGATAGTAAACGGGAAAACCGGGATGCGTAAAGTTCGTTTGATTGATTCCCTGCCTGATGTGAGGCTCTGGCTTAACCAGCACCCACTTAAAAACAATCCTGACGCGCCATTATTCGTTACAGAAAGGCGCTATGACCATAAAGGGGGCAAGGTCATGGAGGTGCGCAGGGTTGAGGATCGCACAGTTCAGAACATGCTCAAAACTGTGGGTAAATTAGCTGGGATCAATAAAGATGTTCATCCTCACGCGCTCAGGCACGGTAGGTTAACCGTTTTTGTAAGACAGGGGTTCCTTGAATCTGAGCTGAGGATACTTGCTGGTTGGGAAAAAGAGAGCAACATGCCTGCGACTTATGTTCATTTAGCGGGCGCTGATGTGGATAAGAAGCTCCTCATAAAAAATGGTTTGATTACTGATGATGAAGAGATAGTACTCAAGACTTTGAAGCCTGGGAAGTGCCCTCGTTGCGCTGCCGATAATCCGGTTGATGCGAAGTATTGCGCCACATGTGGACTAGTCCTCGATAAGAATGTGGCCAAAGAAATAGAGGATAAGAGCAAGCTTATTCCTGAAGTATTCGCGGCCATGCAGAGTAACCCAGAGTTTCAAAAATGGTTTGCAGAGGCTATATCAAAGGTGGGGAAAACATAGATTAACTATTTTCGTTTATTCTTTTTAGCAAGCTTATACCCATAACTGTCTAAAACATCAACCAATTCCCACATCCTCGCTTTTCCTGGAGGATTGTTTATATCTATAATACGCTGCCTCCATGAAATCTCTCCGTAGGCTGAACTCAACCCAAAATCAGCAAGGAATGCGCCAAGTTCGAATATCCGCGCATTATAAATAGGCTCTGGCAGATCGGCGTTTATCTCTTCATCCCTAATAGCACATCCAAAAGGTTTTCTATCACCTGGCCGGAGTGCAAACTTAATAAAATCTCTCAAAGACTCCTTTGTAAATATTTTCTCTTTCTGAGTTTCCGGCATGGACTCTGCTATAAGGGCCAGGTCACAGATTGCCTCTTTCGCCTTATCACATATCCTTTTATTCATTTGCCTGAGGGCGTCCAGTTCCTTGGTGTCCGCCTGCTTTTCAGCCTGCTCGTGTCTCTCACGGTATTGTTTCAGGTATGTTCTTTGCTCATTTGATAACATAATAATCACGTTTTATGATTAATCTGTAAATATATATGTTTAATGGTCACAAATCAAATATATGTGACTGTAGGCGAATGCACGCACTATGAGAAAATCAATATCCATTGATCGCGGAATCGCGAACGAGCTTGCTGAGTTTGCAGAAAAAAAACACGGCTTCAAGCATGGATCCGTGAAGACCGAGGCAGAAGAAGCTATTAAAAAACACATAACTGGGGCTGAATGATCCTCTCACCAGCCATCGCAGAGAAGGCAGCCAACCTAGCAGAGACATCAGATGATCTGCTCCCACTCTTTCCACCACTGGAGCGAGCGGTAATCATAGCCCTGAAAAAAATGGCAAAAAACGAAAGTAATGCTCCAAGTATGCAAGTGCCAGCCTGATGGGGCGGTTTTTAACTTTTATTTATAAGGCTTGGATGCAAAAATAAAGAAATGAGAGGGGCGCAGAGGTTGATGCGCCCAGATAGCACATGGATATACATCTACCAGCTAATAAGGAAGAGCGAAAAAGAGAACTGCTAAAGCTAAAATTATATGAAAAAGCCCATCTATCTTTGAAGCGCGCTGCACAGAAAGCACCCCTTAAAAATAGCATTCTCACTTTCCCAGTCGTCTACCAAACTCTAGGTACTATTTTTCATTTATCGAAGGATGAGGCCATTACTGTTTTTGAAGAAATGCGGGATTCCGGTCTACTCGAGGTTGTGCCATACCGGGGCTTGAGGATAGTCCCAAGCGAGTCAGAGAAACTAGAAAATCCCTCTTCGGAGGGCTGATGGAAGCGAGTACGCTCAAATCTAATGTGGCACTATCTGAATGTCCAAAATGCCCCCGGTACTTAGAGCCAAGGTTTTGTGAGTTCGCAATAGTAGAGTATGAGGCTACAAGATCAGAAGAAGTAACCATGCGGGATTGCATGAAGCTTTTGTTACCAAATTCCTCGCCAGAAACGTCCAACCCATCCAACAACAACGAGAAGCAACCAACAGCAACCGGCCAGAACAACAACGTTGCTTTCAGTAGTAACCACAAGGATAGAATTCTTGAATTTCTAGGTGATCATCCTGAGGAAGAATTCAATGCAACATCGATTTCAAAGCTACTGGGGATTCCGTACAATATAGTAACAGCTACCCTTTCTAAACTATACAAGGCGGGCAAAATTTGGAAGCCCCATCATGGTTTTTATGCCATCGATTGCACACTGGACAAACATCAGATACGGAAAATAGAAAAAACAATTGAAGTTGGAGTTCATGGCGCAAGTATTGCGATATACAAATCCATGTTATCCAACGACATTACACTCCTGAAAAACTTTGAGTTGTTTTTACCCACCGTGGGACCCAAAGCAACGTCTTTAGACAGCTTCAAAAGCAACCAACAGCAACCAGAAGCAACCATTTCAGATAGTTCAAATCCGAACAAAGAAAATGGAAAAATTCGGGAGAAAGTTTTAGAATTCATTCCTGGTCAAAGAGTGACAATCACAGAGTATTCAGATAAATTTATGATTGTGATCAAAGCCAGTGAGAACGCCCTCACGCTGAAGGAATTTCTCTGGATGTACGAATTCCTTAAAACATTATTTGGCGAAGCTGTTTCTAAGGCAGAGCTCACAAAATTTGACCTCAATGGAGATATACCGGTGTCGCTCAGCCCAAATCAATTGATTCTAGGAGATGTTGCCAGTACATGTCTTGCTGTTTATGGTAAAGGAAATAAAACCCGGGTAGAACTTAGAAATTTTCATCCGGATGGTAACTTAAATCTAGGTGGTTTCGTCCCGCTTTTATTAGGTATATTGCAAGCAGCGAATAAAGGGTTAGCAACATCAAAACCAGAATCGGATTACACAAAAGCAACCGATAGCAACCAAAAGCAACTTACACCTGAATCAAATTTAGGTGAATCTGAGCCCCCGCCCATTCAGACCAGGGAGAAGGGCGCCCGGGAGGATATCGCGTATGCCTGAATCCTCCCGATATCACCGCCTCCGTAAAATCCGGCGCCGGAAGCTTCACGGCATAACCCACAGTAGCGCCCGCCTAAATCCTTACAGCCGCTCAATTCGTTACAGTCATTTCTATGACAAAAATAAAAAAATCAAAGGAGACGAATAAAAATATGAGTGAAGAATCAGAAAAAACCCGTGAAATCGTCCGTCAGGAGTTGGAACGGGAGAAAATGAGAGATTTTATTCAGGAGACCGTGAACAAACGTTTTGCAGAGGATAAAGAATTTCAAGATAAAATCCGGGAATCATCAGGAACGAAACCTAAACAGGCTGGAAGCAAGGGATTCACTATAGGTAGAGTTGTTGGGAAGAACTGGGAGGCATGAACGTGAACATTAACGAGCTAAACGAAGCCATAAAAAGGCGCGAGGACAGGATAAGCGAAATCCACGAAGCACTACTTGCTTTCGCAGTTCCAGGCGATGCCCTGACATATCAGATTGATCCAATATATGTCTCCGAAGTCAAGCCCTTTTTAGAAGAAATCAAGAAACTCCAGGCAGCCAACACCGCCGTATGGGCTGCTCTTGAACAGGCAAGACAGGTATATGCAAATTTAGGTAAGAATGAACTTGTTAAAAGTCTTATTTATAGCCGAGAACCAGACGACCCTATTGCAGCTCTCAGTCTCGCAATCGCCTCACTCGAGAAAAGGCGCAGCGAGGCGATTGAAGAACTACAGCGACTAAACAGTATCAATCCCACAACATTCATGCCTGAAATACCTCCTGAAAAAGAGGAACAGGCTGGGAAGCTGAGAGAGGAGATTTTAACCATCCCTAAACAGATTGAAATCCTGGAGGGAGGATATAAAGAAGCCCAAAAGGCGTTCGAGAACTTGCCAAACCCGCAAGTGCTAAATCGCGGATTCATGCCGCTTCCGCAGAAAAAGAAAATGCATTGTAGAGTGCCGGGAAGGGTGTAGATAAATGATGCCTCTGAGCATAGCTGGTCCCGTTCTGCAGTTGGACATCCTTAATTCAAATAAATGGGGCATCCCGAGCGCGGAGGCTGATAATATCATATCCGGCCTTCAAGGCGTCCCCTTAAAGATATGCAGCGGGGAGGCAGCAATCGCCAATTCCCATGCATGCGATTACAACTGGGACCCCAAATCCGAAATAGGGGCAGTAAGAACCGCTCTCCGCGTGGGCGATTGGATATATGCCCTGGCAGAGGTAACGGATTCAGCGGCCGCTCAAAAGATAAAAGATGGAACATGGAAAAAGAAGTGGTCTATCTTCGTGACACATAAAAATAGCTTAAGTCAGGGCATGCTAAAGAGTGTCAAACCGCGCGCTCTAACACTGGTCAGAGACCCGGCATATCCTGGGGCCGGATTTGCCCTGTCTGCAGGAGCTTCAGATGAGTGTTCGGGTGAGAGAGTTACTAGCGAGCGCTGGACAGTTGGGCGGCTTGTCGGAGGTAAATGGGCGGGCGCTGAAACTCCCGCAGAAACTCCAGTAATTGGTGCAAGCAAAAAATCGCCATGGACCGTTGGCCAATTTGTGAACAGCCAATGGATGGCATAAGTTAGGGGTATATGGAGAATTTTTTCTACCCGGACCATCGCTGCTGGCAAGTAAAATTAAATTCCGCCTTACTGAAGGGTGCGACATACATTATCGCATCTACAGGGGATGACGTCTGTGAGGTTTGCCCTCATAAGCAGACCTGCCCTTTTGCTGGCGCACCAATCAAAGGAATTCCCGATTTTTCCCGAAATTCACGAGGCGTATAAACATGAAAATCAGTAACGAGCAAAGCCGTGAAATCTACGAACTTGCGAAAGACCCTGGCCAAAATCTTACGAATGAAGAAATCGGGAAAAAGTTTGGGCTGGATGAAGCTACCGTAAGATACCATGTCAAGAAATGGGAGGCTAAGCTCCACAATATCGCTAAGACAAATGAAAAAGCAGCGGGCGCTCTAGCTAATCATACGGTTAATGTAACTGTGGAAGCCATGAACATATTGGAAGCAGTAAAGGCAAGCATCCAGGAAGCAAAAGTAGCGGGTGTTAGTCCTGAGAGGTTGGCGCCATTGTATACAAACTGGATAAAGGGCCTTGAGACGCTCTCAGAACTGCTTGGTGATATTAACCGCGCGCCCCAGGTGAATATCCAGTTAAATCAGCAGTTCAATGATTTTATAAAAGTTATTTTATCGGAGGTGAACGAAGTTGATAGAGCCAGAATCATCACAAAACTTAGAGCGAACGCTATCTACTAAGGCGTTGGCTCTGCTGGACCCTGTTTATTTCGCAGAGAAGATTTTAGGATACCAGGCAGAACCACATCATCAGCGGATCATGCAGCATATCACAGGAAACAAGAAAACTCTCGATCTTGCGCCCAGGGGCTTCGGAAAGTCAACCATCGGTGATATCGCCTTTTGCCTCTGGAGGATAGCACAGAACAGGAATATTAGAATTTTAGTTGTGAGCAATACCCAGATGCAGGCAGAAGCCTTCCTCCGTGAGATCAAGGCGCATCTGGAGGGCAATACAAAGCTCTTAGAACTCTTCGGCAGCTTCAAATCTGACAAATGGACTGAGAGCGAATTATTTGTAACCGGGAGGACTATGGTAGCCAAAGAGGCTACAATCACAGCCCTGGGAGCCAGCGGCGCCGTCATCACTAAGCACTTCGATATAATCATAGCCGATGACATAGTTGATTTTGAGAATGCCAGGACTGAGCTACAAAGAAAGAAGCTCAGCGAGTGGTACAGGACGGCGCTATTACCAACATTAGAACCTCATGGAGAGCTTCATTTAATCGGCACACGCTATCATCCGAACGACCTTTATCAAGAGATAATGAACAGTCAGCAATACAGCGCCCAGGTCCAGCGCGCCATCCAGCCCAATAATACCAGCCTGTGGCCTTCAAAATTCCCGCTTGAGTCTTTAATCAAAAAGAAGAATGAAATAGGCAGCATCATCTTTGACCTCCAGTTTCAGAACGATATAACCCTGGCAAAACAGGGAAGAATATTCAGGTTTGAATGGATGCAATATTACGAGCAAGGTCCGAACGGCCTCAAGATTTACCAGGGCGTTGACCTGGCGATATCCGAGAGAGAGACGGCAGATTATTTTGTTGTATGCACAATAGGGATTGACCCAAATAGCAACATCTACGTCCTGGATATATATCGAGAGCGATTAACCTTCAAAAGTCAGTTGGAGATAATCAAGATTAAAGGAACTCAGTTTCAGCCTATTTCTGTTGGAATCGAGGTTAATCAGTATCAGCGCGCGCTATCTCAGGAATTGATAAGAACAACAAACCTCCCAATAAAAGAGCTTCAGACCATCAAAGACAAAGTAACCCGCGCCCAAAGGCGCAGCGCACTCTTTGAGAATAAGAAAGTGTACCTGAGAAAAGACATGACTGCTTTGATAGATGAGCTTTGCTTATTCCCCGATGCAGCGCATGACGATACCTTTGACGCCTTTGATTTTGCAGTAACAGTGAGTGAAGACTCCGAGGAAACAGCCGGAGGCGTATTCATAGGAGGGGTTGAATCGGGCATTCTCTATAGCTAAACAAATTGGTTAAAAGGAAGTAACGGGCGCTGATAAAAATACATTGAGTTAACCTTTATTTATAAACTCTCGATGCATTAATTAAATTATGATAGACCATTTAACAGTCGACCCGGGAATAGGCAAAGAATTTCGACAATTCGTGCTTGGAAAGCATGGGAAAATCCGGGGCGCATTAAAAGAGGAGACTGCGGCAGCCATAAAATCACATATGGCTTCGGCTTCTAAGGGAAAGGTGAAATAGATATGTTAAAAGAAAAAGAGAGCGCACAGGCGGAAATAACAGCTATATCTCAAAGATTCGAACGTGCAGCTACGACCCTGAAGCTCATGGTAGAAGAACATGAGCGAAGTTTATCCGAACTCAGGGAGATGCAGCGAATTTGCAAAGCAGCCTCTGAAATATCGAAAAGCACTCGCTTTTTCCCGGAAAGGAAGCGGGTTAAAACTGTGCAAGACGTTAACCGCCTTCCTGCATTATCTACTGAAATATCCGCCTCGTTTGAACGTGAACAACAGCTCTGCAAGCAGTTGGAGACCATCTTTGCGGATTTCGCGCCGCAGGTTCTAAGCAAAGGTAAAGATGTCGGCATGGAGGTAGCGTAAAATGCCGGGTGAAGGCGCAATAGCTTCAATGTTCATATCTCTTGGCGTGAGCAACCAGGCAAGTTCTGTATTAAACCAGGTTAATGAGGATATGAATACCACTCAGGCAACGGGGAAAAGCCTGGCAGATAAAATCGGGATACTGAGCGGGAAGTTCGGAGAGATGGGACATTTCGTGGACCGCGCCATGAATATGATGGACAGGTACGAGATATCCCAGCTCAACGTAGATAATGCCGTAAACCGCCTTCAAAATTCCCAGGCGAGGTATAACGAGGTAGTGACCAAGTTCGGGGAGCACAGCGCCCAGGCGGTATCTGCAGCACGGGATTTAGAGGTAGCCCAGAACAACCTGGAACGGGCGAATATCAGGTCTACGTCATCAATGGTGCTCATAGGAGTCTCGGCAGTATCTATGATACCGCAGGTCATGTCGTTTGGTAAGGCGATAGTAGATTTTGCCAAGACTGGAACCTTAGCCATAGGCGGGCTAACATTGACCATGAGCACCCTGGCGCCCTGGCTGGTAGTTATCGGCGCGGGTCTGGGTGCGCTATATTACTGGCACCAAAAGAACACTGAATCCGCGTATAATCTCAGGACTGAGCAGGATGCTCTCAGCAGCTCACTTGCGAATACCACGGCGTCAATGTTCCCGCTCACAGCAGCCATTGACCCGCTCACAGCAGCCGAAGGAGAACTGGCTACTAAGCAGGTTCAGATGAAACAGGCATTAAAAGAGTGGATTGATGCAGTAAAAGAGTTCGGCCCCGATTCCCCGGAAGCTAAGGCTGCCAAAGCAAAATATGAAGAACTGGCCCGCGTGGTCAGCGAACTTGAACAGAAACTAAAAGATTTAAAAACCGCTACAGAAGGCGCCAATATCAGCATGGGCGATAGTTCAGTAGGGGTTAGGGACTGGAAAGATGCTTTCTCGGAGGCTTTAGGTTTTGTAGGTACTGCGGCCTGGGGAGCAGTTGCATCAATAGGTACAGCATTCGATAATCTCATGCAGGGATTATATACGATAGCTTCAAATCCCTGGAACGGACAGGAAGCCGATATACAGGCAGGGATAGAAAGCCCATATATATCTGCGTTTAATAATATTATTAACGCATACAATATACTTAAAAACCTGACGCCATTAACATCCTGGCTCCCGGAAGCATCCCCGATATCAGGATATAACCAAAGCAGTTATGGCGGCACGCTACACGCAATCAGTCCGACCAGCTCTGAGTTTGCGAGTCTGGAAGGCGATGCAAATGCAATCAGCGCAGGCATAGCGTCCGGGGACTTGCCGTCTCAGGGCTATTACGGGTCAGGGGACCAAAACATTGAGGTTCAGACATTCGCATCTGGCGGAGAAGTGAAGGGAATAGGAACGGGCGATACTGTTCCTGCAAGACTGACCCCCGGCGAGTTCGTGGTTCCCAAAGGCGGGAGGGTCGGGAACAGGATAAGTGTGAACATGCACTTTAACGCGCCCATCTACGGCGTGGATGACCTGGACGCTGCATTACAGCGGGCGTTAGATAGACTCAACTGGAACATCAAGAGCCTGGGAGGATAACCTTTAAAATCACTATCTGTAGCACCTATTAATTTCATGCATCCAGATATAAACATAAGGGCTGCCTGGGAAAAGCGGCTTATAACGCATCCTGGCGAGCCGACTTTATAAAAATGTGATTTAACTGGTTTGTAGCGCTATAGCCCGTTACTTCCAAATGATATTATATCTCTCATTTCTAAGGTCATTATACTGAATCTCATAATTATCCCAGTCCTCAGGTACTAAAAAAGCCTCACTTCCTTTTATCGAGCCGCCGTTCAATAGTTCGGCCACCGGCAATTCATCCTCTAAGTAAATACTTTCAATTCTATATGAAACCAATATATATGCGTTGGGATTTTCAAAAGTATTCACGTATACGCTCCAGTACAAAGGGTTGATGCGAAAAACTGGGTATCCATGATTTTCTATGTTGAAGTCTATTATTAGAAAGGTCTTCCCTGCTGGTGCGGTATGACCCTGTATTTTTTTTTGAGTTTTATATGAATGTTCAATACTGATATATTTCTCAGGTAGCGGCGTGGGTTCATATGATTCATATTCCGGACCCGGTGGTTGCGTTAGCTGCTTATTTTGTTCTGGCTGCATGGCTGCACTGGCTGGCTCCTGCAGCATCTGAGTTGATAACCCGACAAAGAACGCCAATATCAGGAACCCTATAAAGAGATATGCTGCTGTCGCTATTGCCATCTTCCACCGTCTCCCGCTTCGGAATCCTGGGACTCCCATTTTTCCCAATTTTTCAGCTAAACTCATGTTACCATCCTCACCCCCCCTATTTGCTAATCTATCAATCCTGTATTATTTAAACTTTACTAAATTTTATTAGACTTCTTTAAACTATCTGATTTGAAAAAATAAATGGACGTTACTTTGTCATCGACATTGAAAGAAAAGGTCTCAGCGAAGTGAAAATAGTTGGAAAACAGGGTACAATTATCTTGACCACGTATAGAAAAATACGTTATAACGCATCTATGGAGCTTAACACCTGAAAGAAAAAAGCACAGTATAGAGTATCGGGCGTTACTTTGGATAATGCGCTTAATCCACCGCTCCGGTACGCTCATCAATATACTCATCGAGCCTGGAATCAAGAAGCTGATAGATGCTCACATGAACCCCATCAACCCGGGTATTCCTTTCAAATTTAGCCTTTATATTCCTCGCCTGGATGAGAAACTTGAATCTTTTCACCTTGCATGATTCACGATGCTGACAGTGTTTAGTACAAAGCGCCCCTTCAAAAGTACCATTACTCAATTTGCAGCCTTGCAGCCTGGCCAGAACCCTGCGGTCCACATTCGAAAAAGATTCGTTACGGTCTGGCATTTCGACCACTTTTTAATAATTCTGTAAAGATTGTTCAACTCTTTTACGAAATGTTATTAGCGATTTCGGTATCCAGTGTTCCTGACCGTTCTTAAAAGAAAATAGCATACCCTTATCAGTTTGCAGTTTCAAGGTAGCTTCTTTACTGTTTGCAATGCCTTCTTTTTTTACAAACCAGTCCTTTATGACAGCCGTTAATCCGAGGTAACTGCAGTCCATCTTATCCGTTACGTTTGAAATTATAAAACGCATACAACTCATGTAGTCTTTGGCTTTTCAATCTTCTTAACATCAATCTCGATAAAGTCACCTAAATTGATATTTTCTAAAGTCCGTATATCTTGGGGAATAACTATCCTGAATTTTGGATCATTAACTTGAACTGTTGCTTTCGCCATATTATCCTACTATATCCCCCTGCGTATATAATAATACCTACTTATTCCCACTGAGTACCACAAAGTATAAGGGGAATTAGCGCATAATATAGATTGAAGAAATGAGCAGATTGCCCCTGCGGTGTTACGAGCACCCAGAGGCGCGGCTCATCCTCTCAAGAAGGATGAACAATATGAAAACAATCGAGCAAGTAAAAAAGGCTTTCCATGAAGCCAGAATCGCCGGGGAGGAATTACTATCCCAAGGAAAAATCACCTGGGAAGAATATACCTTTACAATGGTCGGCTACGAGCTAACATTGCAAAACATGGGGGTGAACCTGTGAAACCTTCAAAGAAGCCCGCCCCGAAGAGTTCAATCATTAATGTGCCCCTGGAAGTTCCAAAGGTCTATGCCGATACCTGGAGAGACCTGAGGGGGTCAAACAAAATCAAGGCTTTGAATCCGAAGCTGAGCGAGGACCTAATAAATTTCATCGTCCAAGATGTAATCAACGACCTGAGGTATGAAACAACCAGATGCGACTTCGAGGAGGCGATAAGAGAACTCAGGTCTTTTGGAGAGCTTACCGAACTTGAGGCGGAGGAAGCGATAAGAGAGATAAACCAAGCCCCTGACGTGAGGTAAGATATGCAAAACAATAAAGTACTATCGACTCATGAAGTGGTCGAGCAATGACTTATCCAGTTTTTTAATAGTTCCCGCATCTACGGCCTATAAAGAAGAGGTCGGCATACCGACCCTTCTTTATTCAGTTGGTTTTTTTCATTGTCTTTATGTTCTTTTTGGATTAATCGGCGGGCGCTAATTCTCAGAAACTTGCATCTATAGACCTATTATTACAAAGTTGACTGCCATGATACGATATGCTGTTAGCTCTCCTCCGAAGTAACGGGCGTCAATTAGGCAGATGTTGATTTTTTCTATTTTTAGCCTCTGAAACTATGTATAAAACCATTAGCCGCTTAAAGAAAATGCCTTATATCGCATCCTGATAAGCCGCTTCCGTTACGGGATTGTAAAAAGAACGATTTAAACACGATTTAAGCGATTCTTGCCGGGATTGGTACAAAGACAGGAGCCGAATAGAGATGTGTTAAAACAAGCCTATTCCAGTAAGAAAGAATGGTGTAATTTTGGGGCGGGGATGCAGAGCATGTTCTGTCAGGTGTTGCATTTCAGCCCTACTAATTTAGTATCTATTAGTATCTATTAGTATCCAGATGCAGAGCATGTTCTGTCAGGTGTTGCATTTCAGCCCAAGGATGACAGAAGGCCAGGCAAAAATAACATGGGGCGTTATGGTGCCCCGGACCACATCCAGAGAGCGCCGGGAATGGGATTCGAACCCATGTGATTCTGGATGAGAACCACCGGTTTTTAAGACCGGCGTATTAAGCCGCTCTACCATCCCGGCACAAGCGCAGAATAGGTTTCCCTCCCTTATAGGTATTTCGATAGAATGTTTTAAGACCTCAAAGATATATACAAACTATTGGATGAGAACCACCGATTAAGATCGGTTGTTAGGCGGCTTTGCCGTCATCAGGAAGGGATACATGGCTCAGGCTGTGTATCCCTTTTTGTTTTTATGGATACTTGGAATAGTCAGTAAAATGGTGCGAGGGATGGGATTTGAACCCACGAATCCCTACGGAAATAGCCCCTCAAGCTATCGCCTTTGACCGGTCTGGGCAACCCTCGCAATGTTTACGCCATAAATTGCGTAAGTTTTATATTTTCGTATCACCTATGTTTTTGTGCTCTTTTTCGTGGTGCTCAGACTTAAATCTTGTGCCATGTTTTGAGTATAACCCTCAAGCTGGCGCCTTTGACCGGTCTGGGCAACCTCCGCAAAACCGCATTTATGAAACCGTTTTTCGGTTTACCTGATATGTGAGCGCACGTCCTTTATAGCAGAACCCTAAGATATATTTTTGTAATGGATACAAAAAATGATAAAGAGACGAAGTCTCCTTATCCAAGCGTCTCAAGTATCTCGCCTAACTGTTCTGCTCTTTTCTTAATACTGTCAGCCGCTGAAACAGCAAGCTCAGCCGCGGTCATGGAACCGCTTGTCTCAAAGGTCATCACAAAGGACTCCGTGTCCTCGCCTACTTTAATAGAGTTCATATCGCAGGCTTTTTCGCATAACTTGCACATCGAACAATCTATCACATCAACGACCTTGACCCTGTCCCCGTTCAGTTTCAAAATATCGCGGGGACATACTTTGATGCATTCGCCGCACGTATCGCATTCTCCGATCGTTATAACAGGCATGTTCTTGTATCCGCTCGCGATACCAGCCTGCCATCTGCTGTGGCTCCTGCCTGTTCCAAGCCGCGCCAGCGCCTCAACCACGACTTTATGCTTTTCCTTAAGTTCCACGATCGGTACTGTTGTTTCCGCCGGGCGCGTATCAGGGTCCGTGGAAACCATATCGCCGGAGTATACCACTCTGGGACCTTCAGCGCTCAGCGTCAGCGAGACCTGGCATGACGGGCATCCCTGGCCTTCGCATTTGCATTCTCCGGGAAATGCAAATTTCCCGGTATCGGCTTTCAGCGGTATAAGTCCCAATCTTAAAGCAAGCTGCTCATCAAAAAGGACGGACGTATTATCATAGATATTCACATCATCAATAGCCAGTACAGGCACTTCCGAGATAATGCTTCTTCGCAATGCATTTGCGAACGCAGCAGAAACGCCTGATAGAACGAACCTGGCTTTGCGTTCCGACAATTCTATTATGTCAATATCCATTCTTATACTCGCCTTCCCTTTTTAGCTTTAGTACCGTCATGCGGGATTGGCGTCACATCTTCGATACGTCCTATCTTTATACCAGCGCGGGCAAATGCACGTATTGCAGCCTGCGCCCCTGGTCCGGGGCTGCGCTGCATATTGCCGCCTGGTGCTCTTACCTTTATATGTATTCCCGTAACCCCTTTATCCCTGATCTTATCAGCAAGCTGGGTAGCCATCTGCATGGCTGTGTACGGGGAGCTCTCTTCCCTTGCGGCTTTCGTTACCATACCGCCGCTTATTTTAGCAATCGTCTCAGCCCCTGTCAGATCGGTAACTGTTATCAGGGTATTGTTGAACGATGAATATATGTGGGCAACGCCCCATTTTTCTGTTACCATAATTAAGCCTCCGTTCCAGTCCCTGCTGCCTTTACCCCTTCAGTCGCCTGAGCAGGTTTTACCGTTTCTGCGACCTTCTCTTTGACGACCTGTGCAGGTCTTGAAGGATGGGCATCGCTCGATAATGGTGAGCTGCCATAATAATCCAATCTCTGCTCTTCATCCATGGAAACAATATAACCCGGAACAGTGACCTTCTTGCCTTCGACTGAAATATGCCCGTGAACAATGAACTGCCGCGCCTGTTTTACAGTATTGGCAAGTCCCTGTTTGTGCACCTGTGTCTGAAGCCTCCTGTCAAGGAAATTAGTCACTTCCAGCGAGAGGATGTCATCAAGCACCGCATCCGTTTTCAGCAGACCGTATCGTTTTAGCCTGTTCAGGATATTATCCGAATCTGTTTTGATGCTTCCGGAAAGCTTTCCTTTTGCACTCTCAGCAAGCAGTTTTCTTGCAAGTTCCCTGTAATTTTTAAGTCCGCTGTGCGCTTTCCAGACTTCCTTTTTATTCCTGAGGCCGTACCTGGTTATAAGTTCGACTTCACCAGCCATCCTGGCTGCCTGCCAAGGGTGTTTTGGCGTATCATAGGATTTTCTGTTCTTTCCCGGGTATCCCATTATTTAGCCTCCTCTTTTTTCTCTTCCTTCTTTTCTCCCTCTTTCGCTGCGGCTTTGGACGCTGCCAGAGTAGCCCTGGTAACACCTACAGTCCTTCCTTTCCGGCCTGTCGATCTTGTGCGCTGGCCGCGTACCCTAAGACCGCGCTCATGCCTCACACCCTTGTATGAGCGCATCTTCTTCATGAGGTTGATATCTTCGTTAACGCTTAATAATACATCAGTTCCGATGACGTGCCTGTCTTCGCCTGTCATGAAATCGTTCTGTTTGTTCGTCATCCAGTAGGGTATGATAGTTGTTATAGCATCTATCGATGATTGTAATTTTTCTGTATCCGCATCGTTAAGATAGCCAATAGTGCTCATCGGGTCAATGCCTGAATTGACTGTTATGATCTTCGCTAAGCGCCTGCTGACACCCTTTATGCCGGTGAGCGCATACTGTACGCTTCTTTTACCGTCAAGGTCTGTATCGGCGATGCGCACGATGTGTCTTATCTCCGGTTGCCCTTCCTTGGGCTTGAAAGCTTCTTTTTTCCCCTCTTTCGGAGCACCCTTGCGCTCTTTTTTTGGTTGTTCTTTTGCTTCCCCTTTCCCCTCGTGTTTCTTTTCTTCTTTCTTCTCTTTCTTTGTTTCCTGTGGCGCCTCTTTCTTGGGCGCTTCCTTCTTCTGTTCCTGTTTAGGTTCTTTCATCTCTTTTATTTCTTTAGGATCTTCTTTTTTAGCCATCTTATTCCTCCTGTGGCTTTAGCCCCGGAACTTAGCCGGCGCAGCCCATTCATTGCGGGCTGTCATACTACTTGCACATAGCATTTATATTTTATGTAGC
>CABMIB010000064.1 GCA_902386135.1 uncultured archaeon | reverse complement strand
CCCCCGCCCCCCGCGGGCGCCCCGCCCGCGCGCGCCCCGGCCGGCCCCCCCCCCCCCCGCTCCGCCCCCGCCCCCCCCCCGGGCCGCCGGGTAGTTGGGGTAGGCGTAGGTGTTGGAGTAGGTGGAGGTGTTGGAGTAGGTGTAGGTGTTGTAGTGGGAGTAGGAGTAGTAGCTTCTACTGTCAACGATACATCATCTATCCAGAATGTGCCATAACCGTCATAGATATTAGCGTATACTGCGACGTAAGCTGTATTAGCACCCGTAGTAAATGTTTTCTGTTTTTTAGTCCAACTATAAGTCCCTTTTGGAAAGTACATAGCATTTTGTCGTAACCAATTATGATTTATATCATACTCAGCTAATCGAATAGCTGGACCATTTGTGCCACTAGCTCCAGTAGCTTCACCCCAAGCTGACAGGTTGTATGTCTTATAACTTGTTGATGGTAAGTGGTCGGATACTACATCACCAGATATTTTATTTGTTGTCCCTGAAATATATACTCTAACTGATTTGTTGCCACTGTGGTGAGCTGGACTCCATGTAGGAGTATTACTATACATGGTAGCTAACCACCAGTTGTCAGGTCTTGTACTACCACTTTCAAACCCTGGGTTTTTTAGTAGATTGGTTATGGGTGCAGGTGTTGGAGTAGATGTTGGAGTAGGAGTAGGAGTAGAAGTGGGGGTGGGAGTAGGTGTCAGAGTAGGTGGCGGCGTCGGGGTAACAGTAGGATTTAGTTGAGTCATCATTTTATCTAAAGCTGATTGGCCTTTCGTATGTGCATCTGAATGACTTTCAATTGGAACAACTACATTTGAGGTTGTTGTAAACACAATATATGTTACTCCACTTTCCACTCCACCAGTTTCTGGGTCTGGGTTAATACCGAGAGCAGATGCCATTGCATAACTAACTTCACCTATTGCTAACCCTGCGCTATTACCATCATCTCTACCCCTTTCATCACCAAAGACACCATACTCCATTTTACTATTATAAAGAACTACACCAGCCTCCCCACCATGAATATCACGAGTTGCGTAGTCAAATATTGGATTAGGTGTTTCTGGTAATACATACCATGGTAATAATTCAGCATTTAAAGGTTTACCATCTGATTGAGTAAACGATGTTTGTCCTTGATATAGCGGGTCAGTTGTACCAGTACAATGTATTGTTGCTTGTCCATCGCAATCAATTGCTCCTGAACTTGTAAACACATATACAACTGGATTTGTTGGAAGTTTGTATATGTAAACTTGTCCTAACATATCTTGTGATTGCTTCATAGGAGAAGTTGGATTGATTGCGTATGCTGACTTCATATATGGTTGTATTGTCGATAACACTTGAGCTGGTGTATATGTTGCCGCCATCACTGGTAACGATACCATCGCTATTATAAGTAGCGAAATTAAAATTGTTGTTATTTTATCACAGACAAAATTCACTAATTTTTTACGGTGCCAATCCCTTATCAGTCTTTTTCCACACATTTTTACATCACCTTGAATTAATTAATTAAGTTCAATTAATATGAACTTTCCCACAGTTTTCATAGTTTCCATAGTTTTTTTTCATAATTTTCAAAAAAAAATGAGTTTTGGAGAGATTCTAGAAATTAATTATAACTATAGTATTTGGCTAAAAATCTTAGAAAAGGTTCGAAGAATAGAACATGGGTGATATGGATTAGATGGATTTCCATGGATAATTTTAATCTTTGTACATCCATGCAAACCATGGTCCATCACAATAGCCCTGGTTAATTATAGATGTACTTCATCAATTGTCTAATTGTTTACATATAACACTATAGCCACAAGTTTTAGGTTATCGTAGTATTCCATATCCTACATTCATTTTGCCCCAAAGCCTCCACGCAGGAAGCGCCTCAGGTCTTTATCATCATCCGTATTTTCGATCTCTTTATCAGGTTCTTCATCTGTATAATCCATATTATCACCTCATTAGAAAAAGGAGTGTGAATGGGAGTTAAAAGCACTCCTCTTTCTCGTTTATTTTAACAGAGTCTCCTCAATAGCAAAAGCATCCCTGCCGCAGCCGCCGCATGATGCCATGGCGATTCCTTTAATGAAATCCGCGCTTGCTATCTGTATAGTATGCTTGCAGTTAGGGCATTTGTACTGTCTGGCGCAAGTCATATCAGCCACCACACATAATTCTGCATCCGGACATTGCCAGATATTTTAACCGCCGCTTCCCCTTTGCCTTTTTGAAGCAAGTAGATGCCTTTACTAACTATACCATCACTGGTACCGGGGACAAAGTAAACCCCTTCTTTTTTCTTGTAGCGTCATTATATCACCAGGAACATAAATAGTTCTCGTAGGTATTTAAAACGAGTAAATAAGCAATATTTGGTAAGTCCAGTCGGTTTTCAGGAAGGTTCAGGCAAATGGTCGCATGGAACTTTTTTATAACATGATTTGTAAAACTTTTAGCATTTAATCTGATATAAGCACTGCCTGGCATCCTGGAAATATTCGTGCTCCTCCAGGATCTCTTCTTCTTTTAATCTGTTTAAGGCATAGCGCACCGTTTTTGTGGGAAGACGGGTGACTCTTGTAATCTCTTTTTGCGTAAGAGGTCCAAGGATTTCAAGTATATTAAGAATGAGTTTCATTGACGGTGAAAAGCCTGCGATCCTGGCAGAACCATATTTTCCCAATCCGTTCCCTGTATTGCTGTTACCTGCCGAATCTGACCCGTCACCTGTTACAAAACGATCACTCATAATTTACCACTGGAACTATTTGATGAAGATAATTATTCAAATGTTTAATCCATAAAGCAATTATTGACGTGATAATCCTGATTTTGTTCAAATAGTGACAAAATCTGCCTGAATATTCAGGGATATATATCGTCTATTTGTATAGTAGATGTGGTGACAAAATATGCTAAATCAAAGAAGGGATCGTTTTTGCTTTCCACAAAAATTGGGATGGTGAGGAACATTTACAGGATGAGGGTATAGAGGGAAAATTCGTATCAGCCTATGAAAACCATGCAAAAGAAAAGCTAAGAAGACCGGAATACCAGCGTATAAGAATCTGTCTTGAAAGATTAGCCCGCTCACTTGCCTTAATAGAGGGAAGCTGGCAGCGTACGAACAGATACCATGCGCAGAGAGAACTTGGGAACATGCTATATCGCATACACGAGATCGAAAAAGAGATAGAGAATATCGAGGATGTATTCCTGCGGGAGTATGTCTATGAATGGCTCGATGCAGTTGCTGCCGGAAGACGGTCTTTAGCTGAAGAAGTCAAATGGGATATTGAATCCTGTAAGAAAAGCCAGGGTATAACATGAACGAGAGGGATGTTTTTGTCCGGAAATCCGCCAATTACCGGATCTGGGTGGACGAAATCGGAGTGGGGAACATCCGTATCCTGAAAAGGATCAACTTTAAAACCCTGGTGGCCATTTTTGAGGAGCTGCACGGCGAAATAAAAAAGAGGATTGCAGGCAACCCGGGGAAGATCCATATTATTTTTTATATATCCAGATCCCTCCATGACGAAATGTCAGTTAATGCAAAAGAATTCCTGGGGTTCTGTCAATCCTGCATGGGTATCAAATTCGAGCTTGTTTTATTGGAGATGTAAATCCCATCTAAAATTTATAAATTTTGATAAACTTGTTCCAGGGAGCATCTAGCCTCATTAATCATGTCCAAGCAGCCGAACATTGCTTCTTTTGAGATACCTGTTATGTTCTTTCAAATATCTTTTGAAAAACCACTGTAAAAATACAGACTCATCAGTTTTTACCTGGGACCGCTCTAACGAGCTATAATAACCTCCTCTTTTTCCATAAGGTATATTGAGCATGGGGAAGCCACGCTTATTTAAAACAAAGTTCATCAATAACCTGCTTATCCTTCCGTTCCCATCTGTAAAAGGATGTATCGTTACAAGTTTCAGATGGACAAGTGCCGCGAGTTCTACAGGGTGCATTTTGTCTTTATTTTTATGATACCATCTGAAAAAATCCATTAGCAGAGGATATATTTCTGCGGGAAAAGGCGGTGCAAATTTACTTCCTGCAATCGTCACCTGATACTGCCTGATCTTCCCTGCTATGTCATTTTTTGTGTCCTCAAATAATTTTTTGTGAAAGTACAGGACAGTATCAAGCGAAAGCTCTTTTTTATAATCTAACATCTCATAAAACGCTTTTCTGTGCGCTTCTGCCTCTTTGACATCGCGCAGAGGCTTTGCATTTGGAGTTATGCCTTTTTCAAGCAGCAAAGAGGTTTCCCTGAATGTCAGGGTTGAGCCCTCTATCCTGTTCGTATCGTATGTGAATTTGATTGCGAAATTCTCTAATTCTTTTTCCCGCCCCGATGGAGGGATTGTTTTTTCCTGTGCCGTACATTCTTCTTTTATTCTATCAAAAAGGTTAAACCATTTCTCCCTGTAAATTTCAGAAATAAACTGCTGCTTTAATTCTTCGATGTTTTGCGGCAAAGTTTTTCCAAGGTATTTCTCCTTCTTCTCAACCCTCCCTTTTTCACGGAAGCTGTGCTCAAGGTAATAATATATCTGTTTGCCTATAGTTTTTTTTCTGATTGCGACCATAAGATTATACTATATTATCCCTACAAGATTATAAAGTTTTATGTTTTTGATAAAATGTAGGGGTAAGAAGAAAAGATAACAGGATAAGCGGAATGCAATAAGAAACCCTATCCTGTTAATCCTGTCTAATTATTGGACGAGTTCCAATTCCTCAAACTCATTTAATATTCGTTATTTCCTAACTATTGGCATAGGAGATGAGATAACAATTCTTTCTTTTGTCGAAATTTTCTCTCAAATGTCTGAAAATATATCGGAAGCTAATGAATTTGAAATACTTCCAAATTCTTGTCCGCTCATCGGAATAATTGAGTCAATCTCTGCCTCATTCTGTAATTATATACGTTCATCTGTATTATCTCTCGATAGCGATTGATATGATTGAGGAAATGCGCAGTTCATCCGAAATGGATCGTTCCTGTCGGGTAAAAGTTGAAAATAAGAAACCTAAAAATGGTATCGGGTTTGATAAGATAATTAAATTCCTAAACGCCCAGAAAGCAGTAATGGATTATGCAGGTTTGAATTAGCCGCATTCTTTGACGCATTTATTCTATTTTTGAACCATAATTCACTTTAGCTCAAGGTGGATCTTCACAGCTTTCTCAATATCTCTCAAAATCTCCTCTGGTATTGTCCCGATTCGCTCCTTGAGCCTCTTTTTATCCACAGTCCTTATTTGATTTGCCTTGACCTTAGAATCGCTGGACATATTTGCGATGCCTTTCTTCATGAAAACTTCAAAAGGATACACCTTCCCTACACTTGAAGTTATAGGAAGTACGGTAACAGTGTCGGCAAGTTCATTGTTAATGTCGTTTGATATCACAACAGCAGGTCTTGTTTTCCCGATCTCTGACCCTTCGATCGGGTCAAGTTTGACCCAGTAAACATTTCCCCTTCTAGTCAATTCCATCGCCTGATGTTATATCCCATTCAAGAGATAGTTCTTTGTCTTCCTTTTTCCTTACTTTATACCCTTCACTCAATTCTTTTATAAGATTGGCTTTTTTTTCTCTCTCAACCCGCTCCCTGATCGCTTCGGTTATAAAGCTGGATTTATTCTTCACATTTTTTAACATCTCTGCGACTTCTAAGGGCAGAGTTATATTCACCCTGACTGTATTCATTATACACCTGAATTGACGTATTATTGATGTGTATATAAGATGTGCCTAATAAAGATTTCGATAATCCCTTCACCTGATTTTATAAGTATTGTGGTTGGATAAATTATTCCTTAAAAAATCCATGAAGCATCGAAACGGTGATTATTATTCCACAAGCATCCCTCTCCGCAGGCGATAGAAGTCTTTCGTTTCTATCAATTTTTGCCGCAATTATTCTGTTTTTGTAATCATCGTTCCAATTATCGCCTGTTTCTCTGCATATTTATAGGTACCAGTCAATTTGCTCTTGCTTATTACAAGCAGGTGAAAAAGTGAGTATAAGAAGGGATTGTCTTTGCCGTCATCGGGGCCGATGACAGCTATATTATGAACGGATATGGAAAACATAGCGCAGGGTATCTGTATATCCGTAATTTCCTGCAAAATCAGAAGATTATTTTAAGCAATTTGAGGTGGAGTTAATGAAAGGAAAAATTATCGCAATTACTTTAATTACTATTTTGATTGGAGCTTTAGTATCGGGATGCGTTGATAAACCAAAGGCTGAAACGCAGATAGCACCTTCCGCAGGCGTAACTTCAACCCCGGCAGGTGGTTCAACCCCTGCTACAGCCCCACAACCCGCTGTAAGCTCGCAGGAACTTGAAGGCACAATAACACTGTCGGGCGCATTTGCTCTGTACCCGATGGCTGTACGCTGGGGCGAGGAGTTCCAGAAGTTGCACCCCAAGGTGAAAGTTGATGTCCAAGCAGGCGGCGCGGGTAAAGGCATGACAGATACCTTAAACGGATTTGTGGATATAGGCATGATATCTAGAGACATTGATAAATCCGAGATCGAAAAGGGCGCATACCCCATCAGTGTGACCAAGGATGCTGTTGTAGCCACAGTAAATGAAAAGAATCCTGCACTTAACGATCTCATTAGCAAGGGTGTAAAAAGAAAAACGTTTGTGGATATTTTCATTAACGGGACTGTAAAGACATGGGGCGAGGTCGTTGGAAGACCGGAGATAAAAGATGAAATACATGTCTATACCAGAAGTGATGCAGCAGGCGCGCCTGAGATATGGGCGAAATACCTGGGCAAGAAGCAGGAGAATCTTAAAGGCATAGGCGTCCCAAGCGACCCGGGATTGCTGGCTGCGGTGCAAAAAGATCCCTTAGGCATAGGCTACAATAACTACAACTATGCCTTTGATATGAATACCGGACAGCCGGTATCTGGCATCCGGGTAATACCCTTTGATGTGAACGAGAACGGTATCATTGATCCTGATGAAGATCTAAGCACTAAGGATAGAACAATTGCATCCATTAAAAAAGGTGTCTTCCCGAGCCCACCTGCAAGAGTCGAATTTTTTGTGACCAGAGGAAAGCCCACAGGAGTTACTTCCGAATTCATCAGATGGGTTCTCACTGATGGACAAAAGTTTGTGGATGAAGTGGGCTACATACAGTTGTCCCAGGAAACACTTGATGGAGAGTTGAAAAGGCTTGAATGAACAGGTCAAGGTTTCCCCTGACCTTATAACTTCAGTTTAATAAAGTGGTGTTAGCTCATGAATATTAGAAAACTAAAGGACGCTTTTGCAGGCAGGCTCACGCTGGCTGCTGCTATTTTCTCAAGTGTTCTTGTGTTTATTGTAGCTTTCACTCTTTACCTGCGGTCAGAGCCGATTCTTGAGGTGAAATCGCTGGGTGATCTTCTACTCGGCATTACATGGATGCCTTCACAAAGCGAATTCGGCTTCTACCCGTTCATCCTGGGTACGGTCTATGTAACTGCGCTTGCTATGGTCTTCGCGATACCTCTATCCATCCTGAGTGCGGTCTATCTGGCGGAATATGCTAACGAGAGATTGAGATCAATAATTTTGCCTCTGGTAGATCTACTTGCAGGCATACCCCCCGTGGTATACGGACTTTTCGGGGTGCTTGCCATCGTACCTCTTGTAGCAGGCATCGCACCTTTATTCAAAAACTCAGGAATCTCACTGCTGAACAGCGGCAGCTACTCCACCGGCTACAGCATACTTGCCGGCGGCATAGTGCTGGCTATCATGGTGTTCCCCATCATTATTTCGATTTCATACGAGGTATTCAAGGCAGTGCCGTTCGAGGTGAGGGAAGCATCCCTATCACTTGGGGCCACACGGTGGCAGACAATAAAGCACGCTGTAATAAGGGCAGCCCTGCCGGGCATAGCAGCCGCTGTTATTCTGGGCTTCTCCCGTGCGATTGGAGAAACCATGGCTGTCCTCATGGTAGTAGGGAACGTGGTGAAAATCCCCTCCTCTATATTCGATGCTGCTTATCCCCTGCCTGCACTTATTGCCAATAACTACGGTGAGATGATGTCCATACCATTATACGATTCAGCCCTGCTGCTTGCTGCTCTTATATTGATGCTGATCATTTTGCTCTCCACACTGGGTGCAAGACTGATACTGGTACGGATCGAGAGGAGGATGCATGGATAAACTTCGTGAGGAAAAGATTTTCAAAGCCCTTATGATCTCATCGCTGGCTATCGTGGTTGGCAGCCTTTTCATAGTTGTGGCCGTGATAGTCTGGAATGGCGCGCCTGCTCTTTCGTTATCTATGATCACACAGACATCCAAAGGCGGATACTATCTTGGAAAAGGGGGCGGTATCCTGAATGCTATAGTCGGCTCGCTGTACCTGGGGTTTGGCAGCTTGACCCTTGCCCTTATGATAAGCCTGCCAGCGGCGCTGGCGCTGCAGAAAGATTATATCGGGAGAACAAAGGCTGCATATTATATCAGGCTCTCCCTTGATGTGCTCTGGGGCACTCCCTCTATCGTGTACGGAGCATTCGGCTTCATCATTATGCTCTACCTTGGCATGAGAGCATCGCTTCTGGGTGGAATCATAGTTTTGACTATACTGCAACTGCCCGTAATGATCCGCACCATGGAAGAGGTAATAAAAATGGTTCCTGTGGACTTGAAAGAAGCCTCCTATACCCTCGGAGCAACGCGGTTTGAGACCACTGCTGGCGTAGTAGTCAGACAGGCGCTTCCCGGCATAGTGACTGCGGTCATTCTTGCCTTTGGCAGAGGGATTGGAGATGCAGCCTCAATCCTGTTCACAGCAGGTTACACCGACAACCTGCCGCGCTCGTTCCTTGACCCTGTGGCCTCGCTGCCGCTTGCTGTGTTCTTCCAGCTCGGCACACCCTTCCCTGAGGTACAGCAAAGGGCTTATGCCAGCGCACTGATACTTCTTATAATCATACTTGCATTGAGCATTGCATCGCGAGCTCTGTCAAAGAGATTTATGAAGAATATTATAAGGTGATCATATTGAAAAGCCATATCAGTATCCAGAACCTGAATGCATTCTACGGCGACCATGCGGCACTCCGGGATATAACGGTTGAAATACCGGAGAAGCAAATAACAGCCATAATAGGTCCGTCAGGATGCGGTAAAAGCACCTTTCTTAAATGCTTCAACCGGCTCATTGACCTCACAGACGGGGCCAGGGCTTCAGGCAAAATAATGCTGGGTGATGTGGATGTGCTCAACGGCAGCGTTGAAATTACCGATGTAAGGCGCAGGATGGGATTGCTGCCGCAGAGACCAAACCCGCTCCCAATGTCGATATACGATAATATCGCTTACGGGCCGAGGCTGCATGGCACCAAAGATAAAAAGAAACTGGATCAGATAGTGGAGAAATACCTGAAAATCGCCGGTCTCTGGGATGAGGTGAAAGACCGCCTGAAATCACCTGCATCGAAACTTTCCATTGGCCAGCAGCAGAGACTCTGCCTTGCAAGGGGGCTGGCAGTCGAACCGGAGATAATACTGTGCGATGAGCCGACATCAGCTCTTGACCCGGTTTCATCGCAGCATATCGAGGAGCAGCTTCTTGAACTCAAGAAAGATTACACTATCGTGATAGTTACCCACAATATCCACCAGGCTATGAGGCTTGCAGACTACGTTATCCATCTATATCTCGGTGAGCTTGTGGAGCACGGTCCTGCAATTGAGGTGCTTGAAAACCCGAAAGAAGAGAGGACGCGGGCTTACATTAACGGCACTTTCCATACTGATATAAAGATAGATACCGAGCTTAACCTGAAAGGAAATGTATGCCCCTATAATTTTGTATATGCCAAACAGGCGTTGCATGAGCTTGAGAAGGGAAAAATCCTCAAGGTAATAGTGGATGATCCCACCGCAGTAACCGAGGTACCAAGGGGTATGGAGGCTGACGGGCATGAGGTACTGAGGGCGAGACAGATAAATAAGACGGACTGGGAGATAGTGATACGGAAGAACTAATTCCGGGTTCACAGCAACGATCATTTCTTCCCCAGTATCCTGAGCGCCAGGTGCGCCGCATTCTCGCCGTTATCTATCCCGACACATGCCACCGGGACACCCTTAGGCATCTGGACTATGGATAAAAGGGCATCCATTCCTCCGAGATTGGCGCTCACTGGTACGCCTATCACGGGCTTCCCTGTACGCGACGCCACGACACCGGGCAGCGCTGCCGACAGCCCTGCGATCGCTATAAAGACCTCAGCATCGCTTCTGGATATGTAATTATCCAGCTCCACGGGGTTCCTGTGCGCAGAAAGAACGCGTATTTCATAGTCCACTCCTTTTTCATCAAACACTTTTGCGGCGCGCTCTGCAACAGACCTGTCAGATTCCGAACCTATCAATATCGCTACAGTTACCATAGCTCCGTAATTGCGGGTTAACCAATAAAACCTTTTTTAATCAAGTCAAATTCATATTATTTAAACCAAGAAATCACATATTAATGAAAGACATCAGGGGAGTTTCGTCCCCCCTGAATCCTCTATATCCCGTCGTCAGTAATCATCTTCAAATGCCGTTTTTACGTGCCTGTAGAACATTGACAGCCACATCGAGTACTTTCCGCCAGCCAGCGATCCGCAGTTGGGGAAAGAATATTCATTAATATAATTCGAATCCTGCCCAAGCTCTACGGTATCCTGGTAATAAACCCCGAGATCTCCGTTCTTATCAAAACCCAGGGAAATATTCATACGTTCCGTCTGCTGGTTCTGGATAGGAACAGACGCAAAATACCTGGGAATATATCTCATTATTCCTCTTTACTACAGTTTAAATAATGATAAACTGCCTTTGAAATGGCCTCTTTAATGGAGGACTCACCTGCTTTTTCCTTCAATGCGACTACATCTTCCTGAGGTAGCACTGACTGGACGTGGACTATTTTCATTTTATTTTCTCCTCCGTACGCCAATAAACATACCATAATCATAATGATAATTATAACCTTTGTAATGTATATAGTTTTCTATTATGCGCCATAAATAAAAAACGGTTATAGCGACCCAGAAGTTTACAAGAAACAGTTAGATCGCAATTATAATGCAGATAGAAGTTTTTTTTAGATTTTTTAAATTTTAAGATGTTTATACTATTTATTTCAGTATTTAATTGCTTATAACGGATTATTTTGATTATAGTAAAAACATTGAAAAACAGTATTATTTCAATTTCATTGCCGATGATAATATTAATATGCCATGCAGTATATACTGCGAGGTAAATCTTGAAGCGATAATCTAATCCTTGATAAAACCGATCACGGGCGACTTCGCTTCAAGCCTGTATCAAATACATATGCATGAATATATGATTGGCAGATTCAAATACGAGAACGAGATTTTCTACGGCGAAGTAAAAGACGACCGTGTTGTTGTTAACAGGGGCTTGTACTCTGATACGTTTTTATTATCAGACCTACAGTTATTGCCGCCTGCCCAGCCCACTAAGATAATCTGCGTGGGACTCAACTACAGAGACCACGCCAGAGAGCTGAATATGGCGATACCCGATGAACCTCTGCTCTTTTTAAAACCGCCGTCAGCGATCACAGGGAACCTGGGAAAAATAATCTATCCCGACGCAAGCAGCCGTATCGAATATGAGGGGGAACTCGCGGTTATTATCGGCAAGCGCTGCAAGAACATCCGTGCATCCGAAGCTGGCAGCGTACTAATGGGTTACACATGCTTTAATGACGTGACAGCAAGAGACATCCAAAAGAAAGATGTACAGTGGACCCGTTCAAAGGGCTTTGATACCTTCGCTCCTGTCGGGCCCTACATAGCAGACCCTACGCAGGATGTAAGCAACCTTGCCATCAAAACAAGGGTGAATGGGATACTGCGCCAGGATTCCAATACAGCGAACATGATTTTTGATGTACCGTACCTGGTCGAGTTCATATCGAGCATGATGACGCTTGAACGCGGGGATGTCATATCCACAGGCACACCGCCCGGGGTTGGCGAACTCTTTGTGGGGGACGAAGTCGAGATAGAGATAGAAAATATCGGAATACTGAAAAATACCGTTGTTTCCCAGTATTAAAGCCCTGATCTTTGTACAGGCCTGTTAACTGGATGCCTGCGAATTAATCCTACGTTTTAATATATATGAAACTAATCAGAGTACGAAATCATCTTTAAAAAGGCAGGTGAGTTTTGAATGTCCGATGTATATGATGACGTCTGGGAAAGACGAAAGCATAAGCCCCCCAAGAGAGAAGAACCGAAGCTTCCTGAATCAAAAATGCCATCCACTGATCACGACAGGTTAAGGGATTCAATAGAAAGAAGGAAAAAGAGGTACGGGCTGAAATAATAACACTATCTCTTTATTCAATAAGCTCAGACAAAGATCGTGAAAAATTCTATTTATCAGGGAATATTTAAATACTTTCACTCCGAAGATATAGCCGGTGATACTATGGCGATGTCCAAAAAGATAATGGAACGAAAAGAACGAGAACGCAAGGAAAAAATAGCAGAGCTTGAAAAACTGGCAGCGACAGGCAGCGGCGATGCTAAAAAGAAGCTTGCTAAAGAAAAAAGAAAAATGAAATAATAACCAAAGCTGAAAGGCTGGTTATTTCATGATCTCAGGTGGTGCGCCGCAAAGCTTTACAAGCGCTTCGGCTTCAATGAAGTGAAGACTTGCGGGGATTACCAGTACATGCAGCGGCGCTCCAAAATCACATTTTTTTAATTTCTCAATATAATCCGCGTGAACGGCTGGCGATTGCGAGCCCGCTCTTGCGATACCGACAGCCAGCGTGTTCACAAGTATGCCCTCACCACGCCGCTCTTCCATTTCGATCAGTATTGATACCGCTTTTCCGATCTGCATGAATCCCTTTTCGCGGTCGATATCAAGAAAAACAAGCGTATGAAGGTCGTTCCTCTTGTTCATTTTGATAGTATCATACGGGGCCTCAGATACGATGGTCTTGTCTTTTCGCGTGTAAGGGAACGGGATGGTTGTGGACTTTCCGAACCTGTAGTTCTGCAGCCCGCAAAGCCCGCATACAGCGGATGATATCGATGGTGCATGTATAATGGCAGTGTCTATTCCCATGTCCAGGGCGCGGAGGCGAAGGTCGATATGGGTAGTGGCTACCATTGCATCCCCGCCTGTCAGGAACACCACATTTTCTTCTTTTGCTTTGGAAAGCCATAATGGGTTTTGTTCGACATCTTCTCTTGTAAGGACTGTCACCTTTTTTCCGTAAAGCCCTTCCATTTTATCTATGGCAGTTCCCACAAGGTGCGAGGTATAGAATTCCGCATAGACGATATCAGCTTTCCTGACAGCCTCCAGTCCCTTTACTGTTATGTCCTTTTCGTCATACAGTCCAAGTCCGATGAACGTGAGCATATAGCATAGTATTGAACCGTGATGTTTGTAAGCCTTACTATGAAAAACTATATACAGTAAGTAAACAATGCAATAAATCGATGGTACTAAACAGAAATAAACTAACAGATTATGGTCTCCTGGTCGGCAGGATAATAGGCTACATTACAATCACGGTCGGGATAATAATGACTATCTTATTATTACGAACTATTTTTTCAGGGGAAGTCATTTAATAAGCATGGAATCCCTGTGCATAAGAGTCCCTAAAAAGGATGGAGAAAAGGTACGGCAAAAACTCATTGAACTCGGCGACATCGATAAGGACCTGAAACTAAAATCCGAGAACGAAGACCTTTTAATTCCGGTCGTAATGCAGGTAGAAGGATACGGGACAGAAAAAGCTGATTTTGAAGAACTAAAAAAAGAGAAGCCTCCAGCCGAGCTACTTGGATTCTCGCCTGCTTATGAACAGGTAGGCGACATCGCTATCATAGACAGGTATGAGCCCGAAGCCAGGAGGGTCGCAGATGTCCTGCTGCGCCAGAACAAGATAAGAACAGTCCTCCAGGCTGAGACCTCGATAAGCGGGGAGTACAGGACGCGGGGATTATCGATACTGGCAGGGGAGAGAAAAACAGAAACGATTTACACGGAGAACGGGTGCAGGTACCTGATCGACCTTGCAAAAGTGTACTTTACCCCGCGCCTTGCGACCGAGAGGCTGCGGGTTGCGAACCAGGTGCATAATGGCGATCTTGTCGTGGATATGTTCGCCGGCGTCGGACCTTTCAGCATCCTGATCGCAAAAAGATTCCCGCGCGCCCGTGTGATCGCTATCGATAAGAACCCTGATGCGATCCGTTACCTGGGAGAAAATGTAAAGCTCAATAAAGTAAATAACATTGAAATACGGGAGGGAGACGCAAGAGAGGAAATAAAAGGGCTATCGGGTACAGATCATATAATTATGAACCTTCCCCACAGCGGATTAGAGTTCCTCCACGCTGCGCTGGGGATATTAAAAAAAGGCGGAATCATCCATTTCTATGCTATTGCTCACGAGGATGACCTGTTCGACGGGTTACTGAAAACGATCGAGGAAATCGCACATGGGTCGAACCTTCGGATAATCCCCGTGAACAAAAGGGTCGTGAGACCTTATGCGCCGTACCAGTATAATATCTGCATTGAATTTCAGGTATTCCAAGCTGTGACATGGCACGAAGTGTAATACCTGCATGCAGCAAGCTTGCATACCCTGACATGAGCCTGTAAAATTTTACAATAAATACCCTGCCGTTTCCCCTTTGATTCCTGCGCAAGTTTGTGCCAGTATGTACTGTCTTTGATCAGCTCCCCGGGTTGTGTCCGGATAAAGGCTCTATTGCTTCCTCCGGTCTTAGCACATACTATTAGATTGCTAAAGCTATCCTCACATCCAGACTCCAGAGACTTTCTAAAAACCAAGATTACACCATAAACTGATATAACTTCTATCAATCATAAACACACTGAGGGTTTTCAGGGTTTCTTTTGGTTTTTGAGGGGTATAATCATCTATTTGAGTTTTTTATTGTTTATAAACTGGTTTTTTGACATATACTTCATGCTACTCGATGGAAAAACCTGCAAGATACTACTGACGGTATTATTGTAAACGTAAAAAACATCCGCCGCCCTATCGCCTGCCCACCCTGATAAGACCAATGCGGTGCGTGGACTTGGTAAGTTTCGTGCAAGATAACAGGAGGTTTCCTCTTTATCTTAATAAATCCATGGTTACTTATTTTCTCTTTTCAGCTTATCGTATTCTTCCTCGGTCATCCTTTCTCTGAGATCTGTAACTTTGTATACGCTAATAAAGTGCGCAAATATACCTATGCCCCATCCAAATAATGGAAATATGAACCATGGGAAAGAACCAGGACCACTAGTAAAAAACCATATTAAAAAGATGAGCAGATTGACTATTATGTAAATGCCAAAATGCGTGTAAAACCCTATCTTCTCCTCGGCTCTCTTTTCAGCTCTCCTCCTTAATTCTTCATCCGATACCATAATTAATCAACGCCGACTTAAGGTGAACAAGCACTGTGAAATCCATGCCAAAAAATTACCTGGCGTTTTTGTCTTCCTGCCAGAGCCCAAATGTATTATTCTCAGTGTCAACACATATCGCGAAATAACCCCAGCCGGGTACTACCGTTCTTTGCGTGATGATATTACCACCCAGCTTCTTTACCTTTGCAATGTATTCTTCAACAGAGGATACACCAATGTAGTTTACAGTATTCTGTCCAGGCAATCTTCTTTTTAGCATCCCGCCGCCTACTGCAGGATTCCCGTTCAAATCTCTGGTCTCGATAAGGTAGTAGGGCATTGGTTCCCCTGATACCTGATTGAATTTCCAGTCAAACAGCTTTTCGTAGAATCTCTTCGCTCTCTCTAAATCATCTGCAGGCAGGTCAAAATGAGCAATTGTTGGCATTACTAACACCTCAATTTATATTATGCATCTCAGGATTAATAATTGTTGGTGTAAGCAGTTAAAAGAAAAAATGCTGGGATTCCTCTGTGGGGCGTTGAACTGGTAATACAACTACCAGTTGTAGAGCCCATCCATTAATTCCAACTTCTCAAATTACATATTGCCTTTAAGGGTTAAAATTCAGCCAATGGACAGGATTAACAGGATGGACAGGATAGATCTTTTACAGTTTATCCTGTTAATCCTATTATCCCGTCTAATTAATAGATGGGGTCCCGGTTGTAGAAAATTATTTAATCTACATGCTCCATTAAGACTTGCCTTCGCTTTTATAGAGTGATAACGAAATACGAAATAATAAAATAATGATTATTGGAGGAAATTCAATTGGCAAGAATGCACACACGCAGAAAGGGGCAGTCAGGCTCAAAGAGACCATATCGGGCACAGCCGCCTGCATGGTCGAACACGAATAAAGAAGAGATCGAGAAAACCATTCTCCAGCTTGCAGGTTCGGGGAAATCAACAAGCGAGATCGGCATGATCTTAAGAGACCGCTACGGAGTTCCCGATGTCACGCTTGTGACAGGCAAGAAAATACTTGCTACCCTGAAGGAGAATAATGCTACCCCGAAAGTACCGGAAGATATCCATAACCTTATTATAAATGTCCTTGAATTAAAGAAGCATCTTGACAGGAACCCGAAGGACGTCCATAACAAGCGCTCTATGACCAATATGGAATCAAAGATAAGGCGACTTGAGAAGTATTACCGCCGCGAGGGCGTGCTTCCGGCTGGATGGAAATATTCCATAGAGCATGCCGAGATGCTGATATCAAGATAAAGTCACGATGACAGATAGGGACGAGAGTCTCGCTGAACTTGAGGCTTTGAGCAGGCAGGTAGCCTCTGCCATAGTAGAGTACGATACAGTCCGGCTCATATCCCACAATGATGCGGACGGGTTATCTGCAGCCGGGATCATGTGCAATGCCCTTTATAGAAGGCAGATACTTTTCCATGCAACCATTGTAAGCCAGTTCGAACAATCAACTGTCGAATTGATCGAAAAGACCTCCCGGGAGGCCGTCATCCTGTGCGACATGGGCAGCGGCCAGGTAGAACTCGCTTCAAAGTTAAAAAATGCCATAATAATAGACCATCATAAACCGACAGGCAAAATCGAACACGTTCATTTTAATCCTCATCTTGTGGGGATCGATGGCTCATCCCAGCTATGCGCTGCATGCGGCGCGTATATGGTAGCCAGGGAAATGGGCGATAATACGGACCTTGCGGGGATTGCGCTGGTAGGGGCGATAGGCGATAAGCAGCCCATGAAAGGTGCGAATAAATTCATCCTTGACGAAGCTGTTGAAAAAAAAGCGGTGACCATCAGGAAAGGGCTCAGGGTAGGAGACGTCACGGTTCAGGAATTGCTGGAATACGGCACAGACCCTTATCTTGATATAACGGGCGATAAAGATAAAATAAAGGCGCTTGTCGATGCCCTTGGTATAGAAGGCCGGCTGGAGGAGCTGCCTGAAGACAAACTGATAAAGCTCATATCGGTCATCACATTGAAACTGGCAAAACAGGGAAGCCTTTCTGCGATTGATTCATTGATTGGCGATACGTACACCCTGAACAACGAAGTTGTACACAATGTCTACGATTTTGTAAATATACTGAACGCCTGCGGGAAAGTAGAAAAAGCAGGTCTTGGCATGGCGATGTGCATGAGAGATGCTTCGGTTGCCGAAGAGGCGCTGTCAACTGCCCGCGAGTACCAGCGAACGTTGATCGGGATATTGAAGAGTGCAGAGGCGCAGATAAAATCAAAGCAGAATATCAGATACCTCATGCTGGATGATGCAAAAGGCGCAGGCATAGTTGCAGGGACCATGACCCGCTACCTTTATTCGGATAAACCTCTCGTCACGTTGAACGAGGTGGAGGACAAGATAAAGGTCTCAGCCCGCGGGACAAGAAAACTGGTTGAGAGCGGGCTTGACCTTGCGGCTGCACTGCGTGAGGCGTCGGCGCAGGTAGGAGGCATGGGTGGAGGTCATGATGTCGCCTCGGGCGCTACTCTGCCTAAGGGGACAGCCATGAGATTCATCGATATTGTGGATTCCATTGTCGGGAAGCAGTTGAAAGGGAAAACAGGATGAAGATAAAAGGGAGACTGGTCTTTAAAGGAGAGAATGCCGGGGAGCTTGCCGGTATTATTGCCCGGTCGCTTGCGCCTGATAATCCTCCTGAGATTAAGACCGTCAGCGAAGAGAACTCAGTAACAGTAACCTTCACGGCTGATAAGATCGGGACGCTGCTCTCTTCGGTTGATGACTATCTTATGAATGCTATTATAGTACAAAAGTTATCTTATTCTCTGAAGGGCATTAGACGATAACCTGATCAGAAGCCTATTAATTTTTATTTACTTCGCTTATGGAAATCCCTGAGATATTTAAAAATGATTGTATAATATTCCAATAGAAATAATAGAGTAATTGTTCAATCTCAAAGAAGAATCGCAGGTAGAAAGATTTATACAAATAACAACATTGTCATAAATTATCTACGTTTATAATAGCAGTAAATTATGACTACAGTAGAAAAGACGTACAAATTCGATTACACAGATGTGCTAATATGGCTGGGTATAGCAATCATTGTGTTATGGATGATTGGTAAAATCGTTGGAATAATACCTTGACTTTAACCACGTTTGATTTAGATTTTATCCGAAAAGTTAAAACCACAGAGAGCACAGAGGACACAGAGACGCGTTTAAGATATCTCTGTGTTCTCTGTGAACTCTGTGGTTGATTCGGAAATATACTACTGATTAATTTTTCGGATGGGTTCTTAATCCCGATTTTTGGTGTAGTGGTAACGATTGCAGGTATTAGCCTTAAAGCTGGAAGGATACTTCAAAAGCTGGATAGCGTTATCAATGATGTGAAAGAGATAAAGAATGAACTAAAAGACTACAATAGACGCATAACTGCACTTGAAGCAAAGTTATAGTAATTAACTCCAAAGTTTAGCTTCAGTATGCGTTATCAGTAGCAGCATATAGTGAACTCACCGCAAAGAACGCAAAGGGCGCAAAGAGTTTTGTTACTACGCTTTGCGTTCTTTGCGCCCTTTGCGGTGTTCAACCGAATCGATCCGTGGAATACTTTAGAGTGCCGCCGGATATTTGGACTTGCCGTAGTGGCTATAATTTACAGTTGATTACTATAGATACTTTCAATCTCTAAATTCCACAACTTGAGGTACATCTACCTATCATAGATGTTTTTCCTGTGACCAACTTTTAAAACTAATATTTTAAGTCTTTTATTATCGATATCCATTATAACCCTGTAATCACCCACTCTCAGCTTATAACCAGGATCTCCCACAAGTTTGGTCACATAAGCTTCAGGTCTTATTCTGACCCTTTCTAATACAGCAATTATTCTTTCCTGCAGGTTTCTTTCCAGTTTCCCAAGCTGCCTGAAAGCTTTATCTGAAAAAATGATTTCATAGGTCATAGATTCAGTTCTTTCTTGACTTCAGCTAAAGTATGGAATTTGCCTTCTTTTATTTCAGCACGCGCAAGGGCTATTTCTTCTTTTGTCTCCTCGCTCAGTTCCTGGGAATCCTCTACCAGATCCCAGATTACTTCCTCGTAGGTCTCTTTTTCAAAGAACTTCCTCTTTGTAAGCTCTTTTTGTAGACCTTCACTAATCTGAATTGAAGTTACCATTAATATCACTATAACATACTATAATCTGCTATAGTATTAAATTTTTCCTATCTCGATACTCACTTTTATAACGCGCCGCGGATTGCTGGAACTCGAATAGTTATTAATTCCCTCTCATTATCTTTTTTTAACTAAGCCGCTGCGAGCCTTTTCTCGAGATCTGCTATCTTAAGCTCAAGAGCTGTGATCTTTTCGATAACTGGAATACGCTTTTCTAAAGAATCGAACTTTACGTTCATCTCATTTCTAAGGCTGGTTATCTCACTTCTAACACTGTTTATTTCTATTTTTGTTTCATTCCTTAGACTATCAATACGCTCATTAGTTGAATCTATCCGCTGATTCGTTGAATCTATACGAGCATTGATAGCTTTTAGTTCGCCTTTTATATCATTCAACGCAGGCATTAAAAATTGTCGTATCCAGGAGGGTACCTTTTCAGCAGGCATAACCTATCTTTATCATGTTTTTTCTACTTAATCATACCCCTTGCTCACAAAACAGTTTATAACGCACCGCGGATTGCTGGAACTCGAACAGTCTTTATTTCCCTTTTTCCAACAGAGTTAAACGCTTATCCAATTCACCCAGGCGTTCGCTATGTCTCTGCAACTCTGCTTTGATATCTTTTATATCCTGTTTAAGCTGTGTTACATCCTCTATAACATGATCAAGCTTTTGTAATATCCTGCCAGCTTTAAGGCTAATACCTGCAATCGTTATCACTACACCAAAAAT
>CABMIB010000063.1 GCA_902386135.1 uncultured archaeon | reverse complement strand
TAAGTAAAAACGGCATTTCTCATTCTGGCATACAACACTAATTTCTCCTCTTGGACGAACCATAATAATCCCAGATATGGAATATGTTATTCATCCTATATTAAGTATCGTATTTTAGGACAATAGGGAAATTCTATATGGTGTTCTTTCTCATTGACTGTAAAAGTTAAAACATAAGGGTCAAAGTGTACTCTTCTAATGCTCTTCATGCCGTATTTCAGTGGCTTGTAATGGGCAGGATGCTTTATAATTTCAAAAATCTTTTTTTGAACCCGCATAAATAGTAGTGAGTCTTTCTTTTTAATCTTCTTTAATTTCTTCATAAGATCGGGCTTTATCTCAAAAGAATAAGGCGTCGGTGGATGTTTATTTTGGTTCATTTCAGAAAGCCTCGATTTATTCGACCAACCTATAAAAGATATATACTTCAGGTATTGCTGATCACTAAAATTCGGAAAGATTAAGACCTGACTTCTTAGCTTTTTCAATCACTTCTGAGCTTATCGAAAACGTTAATTTGTTTTTCTCTGCCATTAATCAGAGAATTCTGCTTCAAATTCTTCTACGTTATTAAATCTAACACCCTTCTGTTTACGAATTTTTTCCAATTTTTTAAGATATTGTGGATTTACTTCTCTATGAATGTCCTGATCAATTTCATTTATAGCGATCTCTATGCGGCTCATCTGCTCCTTTAGAGACGCAACATCATCTGCCATTTTTCTAATAAGTTCTGCTTCCACCATTTAATTCACAATATAATTACGTTATATAACATATAAAACTTTAGTGCCTTCAATACTCAAGGTGGTTACCAACGCCTACTCAGAATCATTGGTAACTTTTTCTTTTAATTGAAGACAAAACTATATACCTTTAAGTTCAAAAGGATAAATACATGCAGCATATTAAAAACATCTACGCAACCATAACGAACCATGTCCAGATGGTAGGATATAGGGATATCGTGGAAATCCATGCAAAGGCAAGAGGGTTAGCTGGATTTGTTTTTAATGATGTGGATGGTTCAGTCAAATTGATGGCAAGCGGTACTGATGCAGCCATAAATAATTTTGTTGATGATCTTAAAGCTCAGCGTCCTGATACTGTTATAGAAGTAACAGAGATAGCAGAGGATATTAAATTACCTTTACCTTTTGGCAGGGTATGATACCCTTCTCTCATCTGCAGATTTAGCGGAATCAATCGTTCAACTCAAATACGCATATATTGCGCCGCCTTCCCCAGCTCTTCCTCTATCCTCAGCAGTTGATTATACTTAGCGTTCCTCTCACTCCGCGCCGGCGCGCCCGTCTTTATTAACTCGGCGCCGATAGCCACAGAAATATCCGCAATTGTCGTATCCTCGGTCTCGGCAGACCTGTGGCTTACGATGACCTTATACTTATTCTTCTGCGCGAGCCTTGCCGCATCAAAAGCCTCGGATAACGTGCCGATCTGGTTGACCTTCAGCAACAGCGCGTTTGCAGCATTCATTTTTATGCCCTGCTCAAGCCGTTTCACGTTCGTTACGAAAAGATCGTCGCCCACGATAATGGTGTCCTTGAGTTTTCCTGTCAGGGCGGCAAAATCATCGAACGCCTCTTCCTGGAAAGGGTCTTCGATAGAAAGAATAGGGTAGGTCTTAACAAGGTCGGCATAAAAATCTATAAGGTCATCCCCTGAGAACGTCTCTCTGTCTATGGTGTACGTACCGTTCTTGTAGAACTCAGAGGCGGCTGCATCCAGGCCGATGGTGATCTCCTTCTCATATCCGGCTTCTTCAATTGCACCGGTGAGGGCATCAAGCGCATCTTTTGTGTTAGCAAGAGGTGGTGCATAGCCGCCTTCGTATCCCACGTTCACGGCGGAGTTGCCGTATTTTTTAACAAGTAATTTGCCCAAGGTATGATAGGTCTCAGCGCCCATGCGCAGCGCCTCTGAAAATGTCTTTGCGCCCCTGGGCTGGATCATGAATTCCTGTATCGCAAGCTCGTTGCCTGCGTGTTTCCCCCCGTTTATGACGTTCATTGTCGGGACCGGCAGGGTGAATGCGTTCGTTCCTCCGAGATAGCGGTAAAGGGACAATCCAAGCGAATCCGCCGCTGCATCAGCCGAAGCCATAGAGACGCCCAGGATGGCATTAGCGCCGAGCCTTGACTTGTTCGGGGTGCCATCAAGCTCTATCATCGTCTCATCGAGCTCACGCTGGTCACGCGCATCCATACCGATGAGCGCATCCTTTATTTCCGTGTTTACATTGTTTACCGCTTTAGCAACGCCCTTCCCGAGGTACCGTTTATCCTTATCCCTTAACTCAAGCGCCTCGTTCGTGCCTGTGGATGCGCCCGACGGGACGCTGGCGCGACCGAACCCGGCTGCTGTATGAACATCGACTTCTACGGTCGGATTTCCTCTTGAATCCAGTATTTCACGTGCGTGAATGCCCTCGATTGCGAACAATGTCTCACCTTTTATTATTAACTGAAGTGAAGATGAATGGACTGCTTTATACTTAATGTTAATTATTTTTGTTAACGGAGAAAAGGGATATTAAGAATGCGGTTTTTTACGCTTGAACTTCACAATAAGATAGGGGTAGCTATGGGTAGCTATACACGTTCCATTGAAATAACAAACATGATCTCAGTTATTAAGAGAGCAAAGGTTAATTGAGATAACAGCATCTGTAAATAATAGCGGTGCAGTTATGGGATTACTTGGTTCTGATTCGGATAGAATGGTTAATCAGCTTAAAACCCTGCCTCTTCACTCAAAGCTCATATTGTGTGCATGCATTAACTTACTCGAGAGGGATGAAAAGAATACAGAGGTAACAGTGGAGGATGTTTTTAAAAAGTACAAAAAACTAGCCACCGGATTGAATGTAAGCTGGATATCCATGAGCAAAGTCAGCGAACATATCAAAGAGCTTGATATGCTCAGGTTTTTAAAATGTATGTATCCCCGTAAAGGTCAGGGACGGCAAATAAAGTCTATCCAGATTTTTGAACCTGCTGAAATCCCGAGATATGTCGATGCATTGAAGGAAGAATTAAGCAGGCATGGAAAATAATTTCGGCAATATTTACTGAAGAGGAAATAGAGAAGATCGAGCCTGCTTATCGCATGTGGAGATTTTTAAAATGCACTATATAAATGATACAGAAAGGATTTTTAGCTCAAAAACAAATCCCTTAAAGTCTTAAATATAAGTATATACATTATTCATTCAATGAAAAACTCAGAGATACTCACCTGCCTCCAGTGCGGTACATGCCATGCAAGCTGCCCCTCGGGCAGGTACACAAGCCTGAATGTAAGGAAAATCGTCAGGGACTCTATAAGAAAAGACATATCAGACGAGCCCGAACTCTGGATGTGCACCACCTGCTACAACTGCCAGGAGCGTTGCCCCCGCGGCATAAAGGTGACGGATGCGATACTCACTCTCAGGAGCGAAGCTGTAAAAAAAGGGGAGATACTCCCTGCCCACAGGAAGGTGTGCAGGTTCCTGATCGAGACAGGAAACTCGATCCCTATTGATGATAAGCATCGGCTGCTGCGGAAGAGACTTGGGCTTGGAAACCCGGAACCAGCGCATAAAAAAGCCCTTAAAGAGGTAAGGGCGCTCCTTGCCTCGACAAAGTTCGATGAGCTGATAAAAGCATGAGGGAACTATCTCTTTATACAGGATGCCTTATCCCGAACCGCTATCCGGGAATTGAAAAAGCAACGAGGCTGGTTCTTGACAGGCTGGATATCAGGTGGAGCGAACTGAAGGAGGCGGCATGCTGCCCTGCTCCGGGGATATACCGTTCATTTGATAAGATAACCTGGCTTACTCTTGCCTCAAGGAACCTTGTGCTCGCAGAAGAGAAGAACACCGATATACTGACCATATGCAACGGATGCTTCAGTTCCCTGATGGATGCCAATAACATCCTGAAAAGCGATACAGGGCTGCGGAACGAGGTGAACTCGCACCTTAAAAAGATCGGAAAAGAATACCTGGGCACGATCGAGGTAAGGCACATTATCGAGTTCCTCTATAAAGATATAGGCGCAGAGAAGCTGGATAAGCTCATAGAAAAGCCTCTTGAGCTTAGGGCTGCAGTGCATTACGGATGCCACCTCCTTAAGCCCACAAAGGAGAGGAAGCTGGGAGGGGCTGAATGCCCTGTGTTCTTTGACGAGCTTGTGGAAGCCACGGGTGCGATGAGCGTCCCTTACGAAGGGAAGACGAACTGCTGCGGCGCCGGGGGAGGTGTGAGGTCGGCGATGCTTGAGACCTCGCTAAAGATGACGGAATACAAGCTTGAGCGGATGGAGAAGGCGGGCGTTGACTGCATCGTGGACGCATGTCCTTTCTGCCATTTGCAATACGACTGGGGGCAGGCCGAACTGGCAAAAGCGGGGAAGGCATACAATATCCCGGTGGTTCATTACAGTCAGTTGCTCGGACTTGCGCTCGGATACGAGCCCGAAGAGGTCGGGCTTAATTTGAACGAAATAATAAACCCGGGTTTTGAAGAGAAAATAGCTCTGGTACAGAAAGGAAAGCCGCGGTAAAGTAACTTGTTTTATTGAAAATGATAGGTGTTAGTGGGCAGGTGGGGATTATGGTGGTATGAGGTGGTATTAAAAAAGTTTGTATTTCTGCCCACTACAGTTCGTATATACGCGAACAAAGTATTTATAGTTTACGCAGTGGCATTCTTTAAAGCCTCCTCGCCCTTATTACTTCATGTATGGTTTTCAACAATTTCTCAGCAGTGTAAGGCTTTAGCAAAAAAGCATTTGCACTAATATCTTCAACTTTTGCAAGTTTATCCTTATCTGCTAGCCCACTTGCTGCTATAATCTTTACTTTAGGGTTGATTTTACGCAGTACCCGAATGCTCGCCAGTCCATCCATATTAGGCATTGCCATGTCCATAAGAACAACCCTGGTCTCTTCTATGTTTTGTGCGTAAAGGGCTGCTGCCTCTGCCCCGTCATTGGCTGTAATCACTCTGTATCCATATGCTTCCAGTGTCGCTCTGGTAATATCACGAATCGGGGCTTCGTCATCAACAAGGAGAATCAATTCTCCTTGTCCTGATGGCAGTTCAAGTTTTTCCTCTGCTTTTTGCCCTTCAGTTGTTGTAATAGCAGGCAAATAGACACTAAATTTCGTTCCTTTTCCAACCTCGCTATACACATTTATAAATCCGCCGTGACTTTTCACAATTCCAAGGGATGTCGAAAGACCAAGTCCTGTGCCTTTACTCTGCTCTTTTGTCGTGAAAAATGGTTCAAAAATCCTATCAATTATTTCAGCAGGAATGCCAGTTCCAGTATCAGAGACTACAATGACAACATAGGAACCAACTTTGGCTTCAGTATTCATACTTGCATGGTTCTCATCAATTAAAAAATTCGAAGCTGTGATGTTCAAGATACCACCACCTGGCATAGCATCACGAGAATTTACACACAGGTTCATCAGAACCTGGTGCAATTGTGTGGCATCTCCAGAGATGGTAAAGAGGTCTTTCTGTATATCAATTCTGATTTCGATAGACTTTGGAAACGTCTCTTTTATGACCTTCTCGATTTCAGATACGAGGTGCGTGATTTGAATAGGCTTATGTTCCCCCTCTACTCCTCGTGCAAATGAAAGAACCTGCTTTATTAAATCAGCTCCACGCTGAGAATTCTTTTCAAGGATAGTAAGCAATTTCTGGCTCTGCTCATCTTTGAATTTTTGTTTTAACATTTCCACGGATAGCATCATCGGTGTCATCACATTATTGAGGTCATGTGCTATACCGCCAGCAAGTGTGCCTATGCTCTCCATCCTTTGAGAACGCAATAACAGCGATTCAAACTTTTTCTTCTCAGTTATGTCTGTGTTGATGATGAGTATCGATTTTGGTTTTCCTTCGTTATCACGAATCAAAGACCAGCGGCTTTCAACAATGATTTCTTTACCATCTTTCGTTACCTGATGCAATTCACCAATCCACTCACCCTTCTCGATGACCCTCTTTTTGGCTTCTATGAGCAAGGGTGATTCTTCTTTATACACCAGTCTATCGGCATCCTTGCCTATGACTTCCTCTGCCATCCAGCCATATAGGCGTTCAGCGCCTTTATTCCAGTAGATAAGACGATGTTCTAAACTTCGGACTCCAATAGCCTCCTGTGCATTATCAAGAAGCTCAGCCTGTTCTCGTATCTGCTCTTCAGAACGCTTGCGTTCTGTGATATCACGGGAGATGCTTAGATTACCTATTACCTTTCCATTCTTCATTAGCGGCGTTACTGCATATTCCACAGTTACATAGTCATTAGACCTTGTAAGTAGGCGCAATTCTGCGCCTGGTAACATTTCTCCACTAATTATGCGTTGAAAGGTTTCCAGAGCCATGGGCAAATCATCAGGGTGAATGAGAGGCTGGAAACTCTTACCAAGCCACTCTGCACGAGACCAACCAGTAATTTTCTCAAATGCTGGATTCAAGGAAACAATTGTGCCATCAGGAGAGCTTGTAGAGATGATATCATTAGCACTTTCAACAATGCTTCGATAGAGTGCTTCTGATGTACGCAACGATTCTTCCGCCCTTGTTCGCTCTGTGATTTCAGCTTGCAATGCTTTGTTGGTTTCTGCCAGTTCTGCAGTTCGTTCCTGAACCCGTATTTCTAACTCATTATGTGCCTTTCGTAGCGCCTCTTCTGCTTTCTTAAGTTCTGTCACATCCAGTACTGTCCCGGCAAGACCGGTTACTCTACCACTGGTGTCACGAAGGGCTCTGGTATTCAACGAGACCCATATAATATTGCCATCTTTACGCCGAAGCTCGGCCTCAAAACCAATCACAGATTCTTGTATTTGTATCAGGCGAATTAATTCATCTCGGTGGCTTGGGTCTATGTAAAGTTGTCGGACATTGGTAATCTTAGATAGAAATTCCTTTGCTGACTCGTAGCCTAATGTGTGTGCAAGTGCAGGATTTATTATATCAAAACGACCATCTAACGTAGTCTGGAATATACCTTCAACTGTATGTTCAAATAAATCTGAATATCTCTTGCACGAATCTTCGAGTTTCTTTTGGGTTCTGTGAAGCTCCTCGTTCTGCATCTCCAATTCTATTTGATGCATTTTCAGTTCGTGAACCAGATTCTGAGTATCCTCAGCAAATGACTCTTGCAAGTTTTCAGTTTTCCCTTGCAGTAATTCTTCTGCCTGCTTGCGCTGGATTTCTGATTTTTCTAACTTAGCAATCCTCAGGCGCAGTTCTTTTATGAGTTGCTCTTTGGCTTTATCCTCATCTTTCAACGTTTTTACCTCTCGAAATAAGCAGCAGTTCCACCCCCCTCATTCCACGGTTTCAACATCCTTGCATCTTATTGATGTTTCAGATAACCACTTACTATATTAATTTGACGCTCCGGCATGTACTGTAAAGAGTGCATATACGAAAGTGCCGGGGATAGCTTAAAACGCTTTAATTTTGAACGATATGTATAAATCTAAATAACCCTGAGAATTAAGAGGAGGTTAACCCTTGGCAAAAAAGACTGAGTCTAAACCAAATAAGACAAAAACAAAGAAGACAGAGAAGGCAGGGAAGACGGAAAAAGGCGAAAGATATTATTGCGAGGTATGTGGGTGCGAGGTTGTATGTATCGAATCCAGTGCCGAAGCAATTGTATGTTGCAATGAGCCGATGCTTTTAGTCTGTGAATAAAATATAAGTTTTATTTTATTTTTTTCCGATATCATTAGCATAGGGCTTGGTTATGGAAAATGCCTGGAAAAAAAGGGTATTTTGAATACCATCGCATACACTAAATCGGCATCATTTTATCAATTTCAGATTCATGTCCACATAGGAGAGAAATGTCAACATCACCCGAATAAAAACGTAAGAAATAATTTTCCAGGGATTCTACAATGTCTTGCTCTCTGCATTCAATAACGAGAGTAAAACGACGTGGAACATTAGCCGGATTGAAAAATTTTCTCAATGTAAAGTGACTTGATTTTTTCTTTACCAGTTCATAAGCAGAATTCAATTCGACCTGAGTTCGAAAACATAAGATGAAGCCGTAATCAGTCACCATACCACCTATTAGTATATTATGTGCATCATGCCATTTAGTTTTTTCTTTAAAATTATAGAGAAGAATTGCGAGGTCTGAGAAGGACGTGATAAGCAAAAAGCCGAAGCGACCGCAACGCGTGCGTGGCATTGGTCAGGCGCGCAAGTTTGTATGCTTAATCCAGCACGACCACTATATCAGGGATCTTTAATACCTGGAGTCTCTCGATTTCCTCTCTAATTTGGGGCATCTCAATCTTTTTGCACCAGGCTCTTCTCTTCAAGACATATCCTAAATCCAGTAATATTTTACTGTCGAGCGTGTACTTTTCTTTTTTTATGATAATGGTTGTCATATCGCTTCGTGCCTCTTTTCAGGCATATCTGTAAATTTAAAGAAGACCACCGGCGCCCCGGATTCAACGAGCAAGCCAATGTTGCTTTTCTCGGTCTGCTCTTCTCTTGCGTAGGAGCCGAATATGCCAATGGATTTTACTTTGAAGTTTTGTTTGAGGGAGGGGAGTTGTTGTTTGAGGAGGGGCAGGATTTTATCTTTGCGTTTCATAGCTCTCAATATCTGTCTTTTTAACTTATTAAGATTTAATCATTCAGAAGTCATAGATACTCTTTCTGATAAAAAGAAGATAATAGGCGGTTAAGAAACTATGGTCCTGCAACTCAGGCTGACATTCGATACAAGATAGGGACTCCAAAATCTTCACTTATATGTATAATAAATGCGCTAAAGAGAAGAAAATTAATAAAAAAGCACGAAAAAGGAAGAACGAACGTTTTAGAACTTTTGTAATGGTTTTTATCATAAAATAAAGTAAAATAAAGCTTATTTCATACCAACGTTCAGCATCGAAATTAAGTATCGTTCAATCCAAGAAAGCATATGAGGTTAGTTAAATGAAAATAACGAAGAGAAAAGCAATGTTGTTTACGGTGGTTTTGCTGATTCCGACTGTAATGGCAGTAACCGTTTTTGCCAATGAATCGCAATTTATCGCTAACTCCGGGTCTGGCATCGACAACTCATATAACTGGGCAGGATACGTGGCCTCTGGCGGAACTTATACGTCCATCAGCGGTTCGTGGATTATTCCGCAAATTAATAGTCCAATCGCTAACACGGCAGACACTTCCTGGATAGGGATTGGCGGTGTAACCAACGGAGATTTGATCCAAACAGGTACGCAGGCGATTGTCAATGCTGCCGGAAAGGTCAGTTACCAGGCATGGTATGAGTTGTTGCCAAGAGGTTCTGTACCAATTTCCGTTTCAGTTAATCCGGGCGATTCAATAACCGCATCGATTACCCAACAGCAAAATAACCAGTGGTCTATTTTACTTCGCGACAATACCAATGGGCAGAGTTTTCAAAAGACAGTAACTTATTCTTCTTCGCTTTCTTCGGCTGAATGGATAGAGGAAATGCTAAGCGCAGGAAGAGGCAGAGGCTTCATCCCCCTGGATAATTTTGGCATAGTCCAATTCAGCAACGCGTCGACCATTAAAAATGGCAACACAATAAATATTGCCCCGGCCGGGGCAGAAAAGATGACTATGGCGAACGGCTGGCAGGATTTAGCCACACCATCAGCGATCGGCAGTGATGGTTCGACCTTCGCAGTAACCCGCACAAATGTAACATCTACGCCATCAATCCGACACCCATTTGGCAGGAGAGGCTGGCAGAGGACAGGTATTGGCATAAGAGGGATCGTACCCTCTCGATGGAATAACTATTTCAGGGTTGGTCAAGGGTCAGGAGTTAGATCCAATTATATTACATATTCAGACTTAACAGGCAGGGGATAGATTTGAGCACTTGTTGAAACGGGAGAAGATATTTTTGGTAACCAGTTCGGTACTGTAAAGTCTTCGGTTGCTAAAATTATATTATTCACTAAATCCTAAACGGTTGACATACCAAATGAAGCGCTGCATATCCAACAACCGAAGAGTTTACAGCACCAGATGAGAGCAATATATTTATAACCGTAAGTGGCAATTTATCACATCCCCGGAATTAGCTCCATGGTGATAACATGAAAGAAAAAATCGCAGTCTTCAGCGGTATCCTTTTAGGTATGGTAATCGGATTATTCGCAACCAGATCGCTGATAATTGATGCCTTTATCATCTATAATCCGGTTGCCATTTTCATAGATATTGTCGTAATGGGATTTTCATACATTACGGCATGGATTGGCATCTGGCACATCCTGAAAGAGAAAATAGCCTACGATGAGCAGAATAAGTATTGGGATTACAAAATACAGCCTCTTGTCAATACACTCACCGATTCTATCGGGCGCATGAATGCGATAGAACAGGAAGTACTGAAAAATAAACGTAAAATCGATACCACTTTTGATTATTCGGCCAAAATACGCAGCATGGATACCTCCTCGGTATACATTCTTCCGGGCATAACTTTTAAGTTCCTGACCAAAGTTATTATCTTGTTTGTCTTTATAATGGGGACACTGACTTATGCTGCTAAATTCTTTTCTCCGGATGATACCCCATATCTTATACTGATTATCTACTTGTTATGGTGGACGTTATTTACATCAGAGTACCATCTGTTTAATAATAAAATGGCGTGGATATGGGCGCTGGTTCCGATCATGATCGTTCCTTTCGGAGGGATTATCATTGATGCTACACTTGGATTAAACAGCATGGTGGGCATCCTGTTCTTTTTTATGTTTGTTTATGCTTATTCTTATTACTCATGGGGCGTTCACATTGCTGTTGGATTCAAATTGTTCGAGGATAATAAAATCAAGGGTTATATCATCAACAACGCTGATACTTACTTCCAGCATAAGAAAGTTAAAAGTAAGATAAGCAGGAAATGGATCGATACGGTAATTCTTGCATGCATAGCAATAGCCGGGATAGTTGCAATATGGATTTTTGTATAGGGCATACCTGAAATCCCCTTATGTACTTGAAAGTTGGTACGAAAAAATCGCCTGACCAGCAGGCGAGTTATAATCCCCCCGTCCAAAGGTGGAGAAATAACACTCATCTCTCAAACCTGGTTTTCAATTTTGGTATTTTAAAGAAAATATTAGTATTCATATCGTAAGACTGGAGCGCATGAACAAGATCAGTAATCGGCATGACCGTAGCAATAAGCGGAACATGTTCGATCTCTGCGATCTTAGCCGCTATTTTATCAACATGCGATGCTGAAATTCCATGAATAACAATTAAAGCTGGTTTTAAATTTGTCACCCTGATGGCTACCAGGGGCGATTTGCCTGTAGAAACCCCTGTGAAGATCATAGCTCTCTCGGAACTCAATCCGTACAGCTTCAGAAACTCATTGCCGGAGAGCTGGAGAATAGCCTTTAAACTATCAACTATAGTGTAGCCATACAATGGTTTTATGTGCTCGCTATCTGGCTTATATACGATTTCTCCTCCCACCAGTTTTGTGAAGTCTCTCACTGAGATTGGTGAAAAGTATTCATGGATATCATATATGGCACCTTCACTAAAACCCTCCCGCAGTATGCCTTCGTAAGAACGGATTTTCGCTCCCCCTCGCTTTATATCCATATCCAGGATGGCTTCCACGAGCTTACTTACGATAAAAATACCCGGGCATTTCCTTCTGCCGCTTTCATAATCACTTATCACGGAAGGGGAAACTCTCAGGAATGCAGCAAGATCGGATTGGGAGATCTCAAAACTGGTACGCCACTTTTTTAATATTTCTCCCGGTCTATCTGAAAGTGTGATCTCCCCTGCCATTTTTTCAGCTAATTTGCTTTTAATGACCTGATAAGAACCGGTGGTACCGGGGGAAGAAGAGGCGAATGAAGATGCAACAGCCGCTTTTTCGGTCATGATAATGTAATGGATGATGTGAAGATATATAAAGCTAATCGCTATCGGCTGTGCTCAATTACTTCCGAAAAATCGTAATAGTTACTGACCCGAAAAATGATCAACCGTCTTTCACCGGGGCAGCTTGCCCGGCAGCTTCCACATTAAACGGTGCATCCGGTGGTGAAAAACCGCTGATAAATACCGGTCTCTCTCTGCAACCGGCAAAGGGGCTGATTCAAGGAAAGATTAAAAATAGATTAAAAATAGATAAGTCGGAAATATGGAATGGTATCTAATAGGGATCATTGCGGCTCTGCTTACAACTCTCGGGTTCGTACCGCAGATAATAAAAATGCACAGGACAAAGTCAGCGAAGGATGTAAGCTTTACTACACTGTTACAGTTCAGTGCCGGTGCTATTCTATGGACCCTGTATGGAATTCATCTTAAGGATACTATTATTATAGTGGCCAACACCATAACCTTTGTAACTATGGTTTGTGCGATTGCCATGTACTACCATTTTAACAGGAAATAATGCCAGTGGAAAAAGATTTTCTATCTTCTAACCATCTTATTACCTGTTTCGCGAAATTCATAATTACAATAAAAACAGAGGTAATGGGAACAAGATGATAGACCCTGTTAACAATTTCCAGATACCCGACGAATGGATAAAACGCGCAAGAATACCTGTAGAAGAACTTGATGCCCGCATCTCAAGCGGTCGCTGTGTACTCCTTTCAGACGGTTCGCTGCTGCGTCGGGGGTACACCACAGGAACGACGGCAGCCGCTGCTGTAAAAGCATCTGTTTCATCATTAAAAAAGGAGGTTTCAGAGGTATCCGTCCCCACGCCAGCCGGAATTCGCGCCGTCCTTCCCGTCCTCGCAAAGAATGGGAAAGCGTCTGCAACAAAAGACCCGGGCGACCATGCCTTTGACGTGACCGGGGGCATAAAAATCATAGCAGAAGCCAGGGAACATGGCAGCATAGTAATAAAAGCAGGCATGGGCATCGGCTCAAAAAAAGGCATACCGGCAATCAACCCATCTCCCATGCGCCAGATAGAAGATGCAGTGAAAGAGGCGCTTTCTGAAACCGGACTGAAGGGAGCATATGTCACTATCTCAGTCCCTGACGGCGAGGAAATAGCAAAAAAAACCCTCAACGGAAAGCTCGGAATAACCGGGGGAATATCAATTCTCGGCACCACGGGATTCGTAGAACCATGGAACGAGCATCTTGGTGAGATGAAGGAAGAACTCATAAGGGGCGCTGATAAGCTCATCCTTACCACCGGGCGCCTTGGCATGCGTTTCTCCCACATGCTTTTTCCGGGTTACGAGGTTGTACTTATCGGGAGCGATATCACGAGAGGATTAAAAGCCGCAAAAGGGGAAGTGATAATCTGCGGTCTTCCGGGGTTGATACTGAAATGGGCGTTCCCTGGTATCCTGAAAGACAGCGGTTATCTAACGGTGCAGGAAATGATAGAAGCTGACACGAAAAATCCTCTCATAGATAAGGCTCTTGAGAGAGCGGTAAAGCTATCAGGAAAAAGAATTGTGCTTTTAAATAGAGATGGAACAATACTTCGGGACAGTGGTGAGAAATTGTGAAGATAGTCGGTGTAGGCGCAGGCCCGGATCTCCTGACGCAGGAAGCGATATCTGCCATCGAGAATGCGACGGTGATCTTCGGCTCAAGGAGGGCGATAGAACTCGCAAAAGAACATACAAAATGCGAAGTGCATGAGATCACAGATTATTCGTTAAATTCGCTGCCGCAAAACGCAGTCGTGCTTGCGACAGGCGACCCGATGCTCTCAGGGCTCGGGAAATTTGCAAAAAAAGGGGATGGGATTATCCCGGGAATATCGTCATTGCAGCTCGCCTGCTCCCGCCTGCGCCTGGATGTTGAATCGCTTTCTGTAATTACAGCCCATTCGCGGGATATAGAGCAGGTCAAAAACCGGCTTATTATGGAACTAAGAAACGGGAAAAATATTTTTCTCCTGCCGGATTCGTCTTTTGGTGTGCATGAGATCGCCGGGCTACTGAAATCACGCAGTATATTCAGGAAGCTCTCAATATGCGAGCGGCTCGCCTATCCTGATGAACGGATATCAACTGGCACAACGGAAGAGCCGCCTGCTGCGGAGTCAAACCTTTACTGCATTGTAATAACAAATGCGTGAGTGTCCAATTATTTATCGTCCCTGGGAATTATTATTTTTTTAATATCATGCCATGTAATGAAAAGAGGGGCTGAGTTATCCGAAGGCTCAAAAAAAACACCGATTGAATCTGCGTGCCTGAGAATACCGGTGTACATTGTTCCGGAGCTAGTTTGCAGCTGGACTTTCCTGTTAACGAATACACCAAGATATACTTCAGAAGGTCTTGTTTTTTGTTCAATAGGCTGTTTAATTGCACCTTTATAATGTAAATTCGGAAGAACGAGGTCCGGCAGGATGGCTATCAGCCTGGAAAAATTCTTAAAAAGTTGGTGTGAGCTGTCAAGGATAAGTACTTCAGAGTAAAGGGGAATACTTTTTATTTTGCTCAGGGAAGATTCAGAGTCCTGGACAAGGGGGACTAAAGCACAGACCTCATAGTTTTTATAAGATGCTCCTGGCTCATTGGACAATGTTTTTTCTAAAGAGACAGGATTGATCTCTTTTGGTTGCCCGTCAAATTCCAATCCTATCCTGTTCATTTCCATCAGCGTCGATTTGAGCTTCAGGATATCGGTTGCCCTGATTACTGCAAGAGATTTCATCTGTAGTTTCCAGTCCGGGTTTTATTAAATAAAATATATGCTATTAATTGCTCTATTGGCCTATCCCTGTTTTTCTCGTTTTTCCATATCCCGTGTTTTCTGCTCTAATCAGTTAATATACTCTATTATTAAATAGATTCTGGAATTTAACAGAAAATTAAGACCTACCTGAACTGCGGCTCCAGAGTGATAGATTCCCGGGACATAGAGATTACAAGGAATTGTTTTCCTGATGCCAGGAGACCTCGCAGTCCTTTTACGATTATCGGGGCACCTTCTATGGATATTGATACTAAAACCAGCGTGGGAGGAATAAAAAGCAGTCCAAGGATTAGCGCCAGGAAGACGGCTGGAGTTGACAGGTATATGAAGATACCAAGAGATATAAAGCCCAATACCATTGCCAGTTTTAGTTTTTTGTTAATCATTTCTAATCCCGTTTTTTACTGTATTATAACCACTATATATATTATGTGTTTTGTGACTCCTGAAATGTTGCCTGGCCCGCCAGGCAAAAAGTAACAACTGGATTATTTAAAAGATATTAAAAATAATACAACCCGATTTAAAAAGATATCGCAAAATATATACGTTAGGAGATTAAACCTTATACATACGGTAGGATGAAACGGCTTTATTTGCCGCATTAAGTTACCTCCCATAAAAAACAGATGCCTTTAGGGCAACAGACAGAAAAATCTATATTTTTATTTAAAATGGGGAAAACGTAAAAAGGGTAAAAAGGGCATGTATGTACAACTTCGGAATAGTGTATATAAGGACTATAAATCATGATTGTTACAAGACATATATCGCTTGACAATGAATGTATCAGTAAGATGGAGCCATATATCGTAAGGCACAATGGCAATTTCAGCGCAGCAGTAAGGGACATTATAGACCGTGCAGGAAAATCATCCTTCTCCGGCAATTCATGTGCAATGGATGCTCCTTTATTCAGATGGATACTGAATGAGATAGATGAAGTACTTCTTCCTGATGACGTCCTGGATGAAATGATAGACCCCGCACTGGTGAACTCGATGAGAAGACTTGAGAACTATATCAATCAAAGGTTCGGTGAGCTTGAGTGGGATATCAACATCGTAATAAAAAGTGATAATGATACGTCACCTTCCAATATACTGGTGGAAATAAAAGGCGTTTCTCAAAGAATAAAAATCACTTCCTGCATGCTATCACAGTACCTGGTGAAAAATTCACTTAACACTGCACCTCTTGAAATAAAGTCGGTTATCAGTTTTGGAGATTGTATGAAAGTCGAACTGGCAAGGTCGGGTAAAAAAGAGGCTCTCGATAGCCTGGTCACTTTCTTCGGAGGTATGGATGAAGTAACAAAAACCATAAAAAGCCGCCCGGATTTCTGGAGATCCATAGTCAACAGGCATCTTTTAAGTAATTACAGTATGGTCACTGTCCACAGGAATTACTTTGAGGATCTGCTTGCGGACAATATCCCCCTCGGGGAGATAACAATAGAGACCCTGGCAAAAAGACCCATACAAGAGATACCGCTTAAAGAGATGCTCCTCCTTATAAAGGAAGTTTATGAGGCCGCCAGAGTAGTTGACAGGGTTGAGATCGAAAAAGATAAAATAATATTATTTCATAATTATAGAAATAAGGATGCAATAGAAAAAATAAAAAAAATACTCATCACGCTTTTAGAAGCCAACGGGCATTTATTCGATGCAAAATCAACATGCAACATGATCATGCTGACACACAGGCCTGACGTCGGTATAAAAGTCAATGAGATCGTAGATACTTTGAAAACAAGCAATAATAGAATGGATCAGGAGTTATTGATGTTCATGACCTTCCTCAGGGGGTTAAAGGACATCCCCGATATACCCCTGTCACTGACAGCCCTGGGCAGAAAGATAGGCAGGGCACTGATGCAGGAATATGAGAAGGAGAACGGTATTAAAGGCTGGGATCTGGATACTTTCAAAAACGCCTTTGAAATAATCAATTCCAAACTACATGTAGAGAGCGAATGGAAATTAGAGGGGAAAAACCTGCTGTACACTGTAAGGAAGTGCAATATCGCTACTGAGGGGAACAGGTTTGACAAATATGTTTGCCATACTTCAAGGGAAGCATTCAAGGGAGCGCTGAATTATGCATTCGGCAACAGGGCGGAACTGGAAATTAAGAAATTATTGTCGCATGGGGACAATCTTTGCCAGGTTGCAATAAGGATACTCTGAAACAGGGCTCCTGACAAAAGCTAATGTTTATATGGATTAGGCGGGTACTACGCATAGGCTTTTAATGTGGCTAAAATACGTCTGTTCCAGGCATAAGAGCAAATATGAAGATTGCATGGGGCATCACAGGTGCCGGTCATTTCCTGTGCGAAAGTTTTGAGATTTTTAAAAAGCTTAAAGAAACGGCAGCGGACCTGAAGGTAACAGCTTTTGTATCCAGGGCAGGAGAGGAAGTGATCCGGATGTACGGGCTGGCAGATGAACTTTGCAGGATATCCCCCGGCAGCTATCTTGAAGAGCGCTTCTTTGAGCGCGAGCAGGGGGCAAGCATACCGAAAGCGGGTAGGTTCCTTTTGCAAAAGTACGACGCTCTTATAATCTCCCCGGCCACGTCCAACACTACAGCCAAGATCGCTTACGGGATAGCTGATACCATTGTGACGAATGCAGTGGCCCAGGCAGTAAAAGGGGGGGTGCCTGTCTTTATCGTCCCGGTAGATATAGCCGGAACTATCGAATCGAAAATGCCGTTCTTCATAGACCGCAAGATCTGCATGAAATGCGAAATATGCCCTCCTGAGGAGAACTGCCCTAACCAGGCTATTACTGACCAGATCGATCTTCTGAAGTGCAGCGGCTGCGGGCTTTGCGTCAGGCTCTGCAGCTACGGTGCGATAAGAGGCGGGTTAGCCAGGCTCAAAGTGCGCGATGTGGATGCAAAGAACGTCAGGATATTAAGAGAACTTGAAGGGATAACGGTGCTTGATAATCCTCAGGGTATTCCCGGCGTTGTGGCAAATCTTATGCAAAAATTGAAGTACTAAACGACATAAGAAGGACAGGAGGTCTTTAGATTGTTCCCCAATAAGAAAGTGCAGACATTAATAGGCTCACGCATCCAGGTTGAGATGAAAGGTGATAAAAATACTCTTGAGGGCAGGCTTGAGAGCGTTGATGATAATTTGAACCTGCATCTTGTAGATACTTTTGAGATCGCAAACG
>CABMIB010000062.1 GCA_902386135.1 uncultured archaeon | reverse complement strand
CTATCTCCCAATCGTTTCACTCGCTCGTATTCTTCTTGAAATGCAAAATCAATAAACGATGACATGTTATCTAAATATAGTTCTTATGTATTAAATATTGTGAAGTTTAAGTTTTTCAAAATTCTCTGTAATATGATTAATATGCGTCTCTAAATAGTAAGCTTTTTCAGGGAATTGATTAGAAACTTTAGCATAGATTGTGCACTCTGCTGCTCTACCCTTTGTTGATTTTGATTCTAAATAGGGTATTTCTTTGCTTCCCTGAATCAAAATATTTTGTTTATTTTCTTTCAATAAAATGTCCTTAATATCAAGTTCTTCTTTCTCTGTATACGAAAAAATTGGTTTTGATTTTTTATTATAATTTATTAATTCCTCGTATTCCATTGTGCGGATAGTTGATCCATGCCGAATATACCATCGGTCGTTGGTTTTCACAGGTCTTTCAGCTTTTAATATATTTATATGGTATATATCGCCTTCATCGAAACTTACAAGTGAAAATTCAGGGGTAATTGGTGGTTGGCAGCTATCTTTTGCAATTTGCATTATTTTTTCTTCATCTCTTTTATTAAATTTCATGCCTTCAATCTCATAATTATCAGTAACACCAACCAGTAAAATCCCACCTTCATAATTAGCAAATGCAGCTAAAGCTTTAGCAATGTTTTTATTATCATCTCTAAGAAATTCACTTCTTTTAAAATCGAGTCGTACGCCTTCATTTATCTTAAACAATTTTTTAATTTCTTCTTTTAGTACCATATTATCATTTATTTTTACAGTAATACTAATATATAACTTATTACCCATACTAATTTAAAGAGACACTTCTACATGAAACAACTATAAACCAAAATCGAAAATTATAAAGTGAGCAGAACATGTGCGGATATCAAGATTACAAACAAATCCTTAACAACTTCAAGCAATTACTTCTGGGAAAGTACAAAGACAGCCTCATCTCACTCGTCCTTTACGGCTCAGTTGCAAGAGGTACAGCAGGTGCCGAAAGTGACATCGACCTACTCATCATCCTCAAAGATGCCCCGGCAGTTTATTATGAGCGCCTGGAACCTGTAATAGGTATTGAGCTGAAACTACGGGAAAGCGCCTTAGAAACCACCGCCCCGCCGATTTTCAGTTGTATTGTCTTATCTAAGGAAGAAGCAATGGAAAACCGCAATATCTTTCTGGATATGATCGATGCCTCTATAATCCTATACGATAAAAACAATTTTTTCAAAAACAGGCTAAAAGAACTCAAAAACAGGCTTTTGCAACTGGGATCGAAAAAAGTCGTGCTTGAGGATAAAACATGGTACTGGAACCTGAAACCTGATATAGCGCCTGGGGAAGTCATTGAGCTATGACCACGAACAGGGAGCAGGGCGAGAAATTGTTAAAAGAAGCTGATTGGATATTCGAGAAAGACCTTAAAAATGCCGTGGAAGAGAAAAGCTATAATCTCGCGGTCAGGAGGGCGCAGGAGGTAGTAGAACTCTCTCTTAAAGGATGCCTGCGAATGCTCGGTATAGATTATCCAAAAGTCCATGATGCAGGCTTTGTTTTTGCTATAGAGGCTGGTAAAAAGCTCTCTTTTAAGAAAGACGCACTAAAAGAGATTGAACGAATTTCAAGATGGTTAGCCGAGGCAAGAGCGCCTTCTTTCTATGGAGAAAGAGACTTTACCTCAGGAGATGCAAAAAAAGCTTTTGAAGATGCCGCCTTCGTGTTGAAGGAGATAAAAGCTGCAATTATGCTGACTGGGAAATAAAGCCCGATGCCTGTGCTATAGAAGTAATAGTATTACAGGACTAGGCACTGAACTACCTCATTTTGCGACATCTTTGCAAAAAATATACATGCAAGTTAGTTGTATAAGCCAAAAAGTTATTTAAAAAAGATAGGAGAGAACCATCATCATGAATCTTGAAAACACCCTAATTATGATACCCGGACCCGTCCCCGTCGCCCCGCGGATACTCCGTGCCATGGCAAAACCCATAATCGGGCACCGCGGCAAGGAATTCGGGGATATGTACAACGATTGCAGGGCCACGCTGCAAGAACTTTTCGGGACAAAAAACGACCTATACGTCATCAGCGGCTCAGGCAGTTGCGCAATGGAAGCTGCTGTAGGTAATGTCATCGGAGAGAAAGATACCCTCGTTACTATCGAGAATGGGAAGTTCGGTGAGCGCTTCAGGGAAATAGGCGAGCGCTATGGTAAGGTCAGGTCGGTCAAATTCGACTGGACAAAAGGCGAGTCCATTGAGCTTGATAAGGTCGAAAGCGCACTTGCAGAAGGAGCGAAGGCTGTTACACTTGTGCATAACGATACTTCAGTCGGGATCAAGAACCCTGCAAAAGAGGTCGGGGAACTTGCGAAAAAATATGGGGCTCTGTTCATTATGGACGGCGTGACTACCATCGGAGGGGATGAGGTACTCGTGGATAAATGGGGCGTGGATATCGCGGTCGTCGGCAGTCAAAAGTGCATCGGTGCACCACCCGGATTATCTGCAATCTCCGTGAGCAAGAAAGCATGGGATTCCATGGTCGAGAAGCCGCCGTATTACATGGACCTTAAAGCGTACAAGAAATCAGCAAACAAAGAGACTGCGCAGACACCCTATACGCCAGCCGTGCCGCTGTTCTTCGCGCTCCACGAGGCGTTGAAAATAGTAAAGGAAGAAGGGCTTGAAGAGCGCATCAAAAGACATGCCAGGTATGCAGAAGCCATACGCACAGCAGCCAACGCGATGGATATAGAGATGTTCCCGCAGCTGAACAAGTACAGCAAATACTCAAACACGGTCACAGCCATGAAGATACCCACAGGTATCGACGACAAGAAACTTCGCAACGGGATAAAGGAGTTAGGTGTCCAGATCTCAGGCGGTCAGGGCTCCCTTGAAGGCAAGATATTCAGGATCGGCAGCATGGGCAACATAAGCAAGCTAGATATCCTGAGCACGATCCAGGCCGTGGAGATAGTGCTTCACAGGAACGATGTCGTTAAGAAGATGGGACCCGGCGTTGAGGCTGCAAGTAACGTGTTGAAGTAGATCCAATAATAAACCTGTTATAATAATAGGATATCCGCAAGCTGTGCAAGCTCCTCTGCCGAAAGGGTCTCAGCCCTTCGCTCAAGCATCTCGCGCGGAAGCTTTTCCACAGCTTCTTTTACATTTTTAATCCCAAGCATACCGGCATTATTGATTATCGCATTCCGCAGTTTCTTGCGTCTCTGGGAAAAAGCGGCGGTAATGAATTTCATGAAAAATTCCTCATCTTTTACTTTATACGGCGGAGGGCGCGGGGTCAGCTTCACTACGGCGGAGCGAACCTGCGGCTGTGTGCTGAAAGCGCTCTTCGGCACAGTCTCCAGCATCTCAACGTCGGCATAATACCGGACTGTTATCGAAAGCCTGCCATAATCCTCACTGTCCGGTAAAGCCGCCATCCTCTTTGCGAACTCATACTGGTACATCAGGATCCCGAAATCAAATTTATGCTGCAGCAGTTTAAAAGTGACAGGAGATGATATGGAATACGGAAGGTTGGAGATGACTTTATTAAAAGGAGGGAACTTTATCTTGAGGGCATCCCCGGTCATGACCTCAACATTTTCCCATCTGTTCAGAGAAGCTGAAAGCTCAGGGTCAGCTTCTATGGCTATTACTTTTCCGGCTTTCCCTGCAAGCTCGCCTGTGAGGTTACCATAGCCCGCCCCGATCTCAAGCACGGTGTCCGAGCTATTTAATTTGCCGTATTCAACTATCCTGTCAAGGACACGTTTATCTATTAAAAAATGCTGGTCCCGTTTATACAGTTTCATTATCTTTTGGGCGGCATCGGGGTAGTGAAAATACGGTATTTTATATTATCGTCCTTTAACTCGTCCATAACCCTGTTCGTGATAAGTTTCTCAGGTGCGTGCAGCCCTTTTACCTTGTTAACCAGATCCTTAAAGCTCTCAAACTTTCCCTTTTTCCTTTCATCGATTATCGCCCACATGAGCTTCTTACCTATGCCGGGCAGCAGCTCAAGCATATGCAGCCGGGTAGTTATGGGATACGCCTCGTTAAAGAAAGGCAGGAAACGTTTCTCGTCCGAAAGGATTATTTTCTCGACCACGATGGGGAGCTCCATCTGGGCGCCGTGGGTGAGTTCATTGTACGTGATCCGCCTCTTGACATGGTCTATTACGGGGCGGTCACCTTCGCCAATATACACCCTGTCGCCGGGTTTAGGAGAAACGTTCTCTTTCGGGATCATCTCCATAAGGACAAAATGTTTCTCTCCGACGCCCTGAACAAGTGGTTTTTTCTGATACATCGGGCGGGGGTCGTCCGAGCGTCCATAGGGCAAATAGTCCAGAATGTATGCTACTTCCTCTTTCTCCGCCTTTTTCTCGAAACCTATCATCAAATACCACTCTCTATTAATGTCTCCTTGCTTAAAGTATCATTAATATAATTAGAATATATGCATATATAGTTTTACAATCGGTGTTCAGGTGAACCTTATTACTAGGTCAAGGATTTGCTTGAGTTCAGTCTCTGTTAGCGTGTAACGTTCTTTTGCATATATTGATCTTATCTCATCATTGGACAGTGGAAGGATATCTGCGATGTGAATGGCTATCTCAGGCTTCATTTTCTCAAGCTTCATCAACTCGTTTGCAAGTTCCCTTGATTTTTCAGGCGGAAGCCTGGAAAACATCTCTGCATGCGCTATTGCTTTGCGCAGTTCGTAGCCAAGCTCCTTTCCTTCGTTCTCTCTTTCCTTCCTTATCCCGGTGAGCACTTCCTTAACCTCCGGAAGAGTCAGCAACTCATCGCGGATGATCTGTTTCACTATCATTATTTCACCGGTTATTTCTGGGGGGTCAGGTGTTCAGGAAGTATGATGACCTCTTTCATGAGCCCGCCATCGCGCACTTCGACAATATAGGCTCTGCCGCGCTGTCCCATGACTCTTCCTGTCCTTCCATGGAACTTGGGATGCGGCATTCCGTTCTGGATACCCGGGTCAAGATCGATGTTCACAAGATCACCTTCAATGAACTCCTGTATCGCCCGGCTTATCGGAGATAATCCTTTTTCTCTTACTGTTTTTTTAAGTTTATACCTTGATTTCCTTCTTGTTCCGTGGGTCTTTGCCATGATATTCCTCCGAATTAGTGTTATTTAACCTACCTTTATCACTTCAAGTTCTATAACCTTTGCCTCACTTTCTGCCAGGGCGGCAACGCTGGGTACAGTACGCCCGCCATCGCCTGAGACCAGTTCCTTGACATACAGCCCTCCCTCGCAATGAATGACGAGGACTGCGGTATTTGTACCAAATGATTCAAGCTCGATTGAGTAGACCTTACGTGTCCTTTCAAGGTCAGCGCGCCTGTGGAGCACTCTGGTCGGCGTTTTCTGTCTGATTAGAGTTCCGCTTATATTGTTAAGGGATGATTTAAGTTTTTCCTCTGTTGTACTGTGGTGTATTCTGGCACGGTACACTTTATCGGCTTTCATTGACTTAAGCTGCTCAACAGCTTCGCTTTCAACGAATTTAAGCCCCCGTACCTCGATTTTCCCATCCGATTTTGTGTTTATTTCTGACTCAAGCGCCTCCAGGTCGATGTGTCTTTTATGGGGCTTCTTTGCCTCGACTATGAAAGGGCGCCCTTCTCCGAGCATCAGGGCGTCGATATCCTCGCGCCCTGCGCCGTGGAATGCTGTATCCTCGCACTGTGCCGCAGCTAGAACATGGGGCTTGATAAGGTCATCAACAGATTCCTGGTACATCCTGCCCGTGCCTCCGCACCGCTCGCACCCTTTGCCCCCGCATTCCCTGCACGGCCACCTGGTCTGGGGTATCCCGCGAATCAGTTTCCTGTACCTGCCGTATACATATAACGAATTTACCCCGAGTTCCACATTATCATTTTCAAGGTCAAGCAGCACAGCTATCTGGGGTTTTTTGAGGTTAGCCCTCTTGCCGGTCAGCTTCTCGATCCTTTTCCCGACCTCGCGGTTAAGTTCTGTTTTAAGGGGCTCGGCAAATGTTGTCCCGCTCTCTGCCCAGACAAGCTCCTCGTTCTCAGACAGGAGACCTGTCACCTTTGTCCCGACAAGGAAATTGTCATATTCATAATCCGAGAGCGCAAGAATTGTTTTTTCTGCCCAGGAATCAAGGTGTGTGAAAAGGTTATTGCAAACCCAGCATTTGCCCTCCTCGCTCTTTTTAATCTCTTGCGGCAGTTCATCATCCTTATCTGCGCCTGCCTGCATAGCCAGGACGAGTTTTATGGATTTCCCGCGCTGGTCGTTGGACAGCCCTGTGGAGAGTTTTGCGAACTGTCTTCCGATGCAGTGGTCGCAGATAGGGCCCTCATGCAGGAGCTTGCGGGCCGTGTCAAGGATTGTCATCTGGCTCTGAATATGCGATATATTCTAAATACGTTTCTATTGCTGTTAGCCGAAATTTTTAACATAACAAACAGCATGAAATAGTCGTATGAAATTATTGAGTTATAGAATTCTGCTCAGAAAAGAGCCTGAGGGAGGCTATACAGTAATAGTTCCGTCCCTTCCTGGCTGTGTTACATACGGAGATACTATAGAGGAAGCAATAGAAATGGCTAAGGAGGCTATTGAGTTATATATCGAGAGCCTGAAAGAGCATGGTGAGGAGATACCAACAGAGGAAGGTACTTTGGAATATTCTATAGCGGTAGAAGCGTATGCCTAAACTTCCCTCTCTTACTCCTCAGAAAATTATTAAAGTGCTTGAAAAGAAAGGTTTCATATTAGATAGAACTAAAGGGAGCCATTATATTTACTACAATCCCGAAACAAAAAGAAAGGTTATAGTTCCTCTTCATAAAAAAGATTTACCAAAGGGAACTTTAATTGAAATTTTAAAACAGGCGGGTATAAGCAGAGAGGAGTTAAGAGACTTACTGTGAGCGAAAAGTTGTACTCACAATTTCTATATTTCTGCAATTTTGTTCATATCCGAGATTAATTGAGCCTTTAAGCATTCTCTTGCCTGTCCATTTCATTATGTAACAGAATGATACAGTGATCAGCATGTAGAGAGAGAGGACCCACACTTACTATATCATGCTCGTATCCCCCGATTAGTTTCTCCTCATCCTCTGTCACACCAAGATGATCTCCAAGAACGAACAACGGCTCTTCGAAGCTCTTTTCCCGGACATCCCCACCGTCTTCCCTCAGATAGGTTATTTTCTTGTTCAGTTCGCCCAAAAGGTCGCCAAGCTCCCCTTTCCTGACGCTCACTCCTGGCATGGATTCAGTCCAGAACCCCTGCGCGTTCTTCTCAAGTGCTTTACGTATAAGCGATGCTGCGCTCCGCTCGTCCGGACTTAAGTATCTTACTCCGCTGCCGTCAAAACGGATGAGCTTCGGCGGATCAGGTTCCCCATTCAGGACGAGGTACACGCGGACATCCCTTCTCAGGTCATGCGAGAGGAAAAGCGCGGCATTGACGCACCTGCAAAGGATGTCCATCCTGCCTGCCGCGCCCGGGAGGTCGTTCAGGGAGAAGGGCGCAGTTGCGGCTTTGTGACCGATTATGATGAAGGATTTCATAGTGTAAAAACAAGCAGACGAGGTAATAAGCGTGCTGATTTATGAGAAGGTTTATTCATCTTTATTCAATAGTGCTGATAAAGGGTTTAAATACTGCCAAAGCTAAACTGAAGCTAAAAAAGTATTATCTTTGTATTTCAGGAGATTCCATTCTTGAAAATATTACAAACTCCGGTGAGGTTTTATCCTTTTGTTGGCGGAGTGGAGAACTATGTATATCACCTTTCCCGGGAACTTGTCAGGTCAGGTCACGATGTCAGGGTAATATGCGCTAAGGAGCCGGAAACGACCAATGAAGGGATCGATGGGATTAAAATAGAAAGATTGGAATACACCGGGAAAATCGCTAACACCAATATCACTCCCTCTCTCCCTCTTCGCATTTTAAAAGAGGATTTCGATCTTGTCCATACCCATCTGCCCACTCCCTGGAGTTCGGATTGGAGCGCATTTGCTTCGAAAGTGAAGAAAAAGCCCCTGGTCCTGACGTACCATAACGATATCGTCGGTTCCGGCGCTGCAGGTTATATTGCAAATGCCTATAACAAAACAGTCCTCAGGCTGCTTTTAAAAAGAGCTGAGAAGATCATTGTGACCCATCCTGACTACCTGGAGTTTTCCCGGCATCTGCAGGGCTACAGGGAGAAGACCGAGGTTGTTCCGGTGGGTGTGGATATCGAGAAATTCCAGCCCGGGGACTCTCAGGAAGAAGATACCATTTTTTTCTTAAGCCTGCTGGATGAATTCCACAGGTATAAAGGTCTTGATTACCTGCTGGAAGCCGTGAAGCTGGCAAAAAAAGAGATCCCGCAGATAAAATTAAAAATAGGCGGCGGCGGGAGACTCCTTGGGTATTATAAAATGAAGGCTGCTGCTCTGGGTCTGGGAGAGAACGCAGATTTCCTCGGATATGTGCCTGATGAAATGATCCCATGGCACTACAGTAACTGTTCATTATTCGTCCTGCCTTCCATATCTGCGTCCCAGGAGGGTTTCGGAATGGTGCTGCTTGAGGCCCTTTCCTCGGGAAAGCCGGTTATTGGCACTGACATAGTCGGCCTGTCTGGTGATATTGAAAAATATAAAACCGGGCTGGTGGTAAAGCCAAAAGATACAGAGGCACTGGCAGAGGCTATAATAAGGGTCATGCAGGATAAGAAAGAGGCGGAAAGGATGGGAAAGAATGGAAGAAAACTCGTAGAGACAAAATATTCCTGGAAGGAAATTGCAAGGGACATAGGAAGGATTTACAATTCACTGGAGGTATAGGATATTAAAGACCGGATTCTCATAGTAACTCCCTTATACCCTCCTTATACAGGGGGGGCAGCAATCCACTTTTCCAGTCTTATACAGTGTCTGAAGGCGAAATTGGATATAATCGTGCTAACGACGTACCACCATGATCCTGTAGAACCAGAACACAATGTTAAAATCTTTCGTACTATCCCAAATCTCTTAGAATCTTACGTCCCGAATAATGCGGCATATAAGGCACTCAGATATCTTATCCTGCCTGCAATGACTTTTTTAAGTATCTTTTTTATCCATCTGCGATACAGACCAAAACTGATACATGTGCACTCAAGTACCAGTATTACTTCAGGAGTCTGTCTCTTTAGCTTGTTGTTCCGCATCCCTGTCTTTGTTGATGTTCAAGACCTGTTTCCCGGGCAATTCCCACTAAAGCGGGTTATAAAAACAGGCTGCATGCCCCGCTACATTGCTCTTGGAAAAAAGGTAGAGGAAATGCTAGTTTCAATTAATATCCCTAATAAAAAGATTCTAACATTACCGCTTGCACGTCTTCCTATCGAAAGAAAAATCATGGAAACTTCAAAAAGAAAAATGAATGATACGGAAGTGAACATATTATTCATCGGGGAGTTAACGAAAATTAAGGGGATTGATATTCTTTTAGAATCCTTCAAAATCGCTTCAAATCAATCCATGAACCTGTTCCTGAAAATAATTGGCGAAGGCCCGATGCACGCATATTGTAAAGAGTTCATCTGTAATAACAATTTGAATATAAAATTGCTTGGGAGACTAAATCACGATAAAGCCATGGAAGAAATATCCTTCTCAGATATCATTGTTCTACCATCAAGAACAGAAAGTTTTGGTCGAGTAATATTGGAAGCTTTTGAATTTGAAAAGCCTGTGATAGCTACCGATGTAGGAGGGATTCCGGAACTTTTAAAAAACGGAGAAAATGGAGTCCTTGTCAATCCCTGTGATCCCACAGGACTAGCAGATGCGATGCTAAAACTTAGTAAAGATAACATATTAAGGGACAAAATGGGTAAGAACGGAAAACAATCATTGAAGGGAATGTTATCTTTCAAGGATATAACAAAAAAAATTATAGAATTTTACGGGTTGTAGATAAGTTTCAGGTCTTCCTTTGAGAAACCCTTTATCAGATATAGAAACGCCATGTAGAATAATCCTGCAAGGATGACGAGGACGAAAATGTTCAGGTCCTTCATAAAATATAAAACAACCCCCATTGCCAGACTTGCGATAACAGGTCTGTTTATGGCTCTATAGATGGAGACCCTGCACACGTATTTTGATACAAAATAGAAGTTCAGGAAGAAAAAAGCGACATAAGTTATTATCTTCGCGACTCCAGCCCCTATTAGACTGAATTGAGGTATCAGGATCAGGTTCAGCGTGATATTCAGGACAGCGCATGTCCCGGTTGTAAGAATGTTCATTTTTTGTCTGTTGATCGAGGATAAGGTTATATAAAGAAGATATCCAAGAAACTCAAAGACAGTGAGCCATATTAAAATCTGGAGGACGGTGATGGAATTTTCATATCCCCTACCATATAAGATAAATATTATTTTGCCTGACAGAAGGGTGATGCCTGCCGCCACCGGGATAATTAGCATTGATAGGAACTTGAATGTCTTTTCGTATGCGAGGGTCAGTTCCTCTCTTGAGTTCCCGAGCCTTGAGAACATCGGGAAAATAGATTCCATCATGGCATAGGAAACAAGGGATATTGCCAGCGGTATCTGGTACGCCGCGTTGTACCACCCAACAACAGCATCTCCTTTCATGGAAGAGAGTATGACCGTATCTACCTTTATGTATATGTTTATGAAAATAAATGCGATGCCGAATGGAAGCCCCTCCTGGATCAGATACTTCCAGAGCTTCCAGTCCGCCTCAAGTTTCGGAACTGCAAACTTTCTTTTTGTCAGGTGAAAACTCATTAAGATATTGACCGCACCTGCTATCAGGAATACTGAAACAACTTCGATCAATCCGTATCCAAGGACTAAAACCAATATGCCCAGAGAAACGAATATGAGTCTCTCCATTATGTTCAGCAGCGCCTCGTACTCCATTTTTTCAAAGGCCCTGAAGACCGACCTTGTGAGCTGTGAAAATGAGGTCGTAATCGTGTAAATCCCGACTATGTATACTGCCAGCCTTGTTTCACCCGGGTAGTCCATCAGGTTGATCACGACTGCTATCAAAAAGAATGATATCAGCGATAGAAGACACCTCAAAACGAGAATGTTGCCTATGTATCTCCCGGCCAGTGTTTTCTCTCTCGCTATGTCTCTTATAATAACAGTATTCATGCCAAGGTCTGTGATCACTATGAAAAGACTGGTAAAAGCGAAGGCAAAAGAATACCTGCCGAACCCTGTCTCCCCTAAATACCTTGCCAGGTAAATTACAAGCACCAGACCCAATATCCTGGTGACTAACTCTCCCAACGCCAGGGCGCCTATGTTTTTTATAATTTTTATGTACATAGTTCTAAACCACTTTGTAAACCTCGAATAACAATCTCTGATTCCCGCTCTGCCCTGTATGAATTAATTCTGTTCCATTTGGAGTCTGGTTTATATATTTTTGTAAATATGCATATGTCTCTGCATCGGGATTTATGGTAAGGAGCGGATCTGTGAACAGAACGATATAATCTACCTCTTTGTCTTTTACCCTTTCAAATAGAAGTTCTTCATTAGAAGGCGGTGCATAGGTGGTCCTGTTAACATAGTAGCTCAAAAAAGTCGATTCCGGATAGCGCATCCCCGGTTTTGATTTAATGTTTGTATCGAGCCAGAACGACAATTCCCATGTATTTGACTGGATTCTGGCATTTGATGGAGTGTTTTCAGATAACCATTCTCCGGCTTCTATTATTCCACTCTTTGAACGATCCGGATACCCATCCTGCATATTTATAAAAAAGTTGGCGTTGAGAAGTGAGGAAACGACGACCAAAGAAATAACCAGGTACGTTACTCTATGCCATTTTCCTTCTCCCCGGTTATAAACCATCAAAAATGTGACCATAAATGCCGCACCAAAAGTCAATGCCCGGATCCATAGAGGTATATCCGGCATTATAAAATTCAAATGCGGAAACCTTGGGGCATATACGACCATTACAGCCAGGACTGCCAGGTAGAGACATAGTAAAATCCAGAATATACTTCTGTACGGCTGCTCACGGTGCACAGTTCCATATGCTGCTACTATGGACATCAAAGGTACAACTTCAAAGAAATTCCGGACCCCCATGCCAAAATCCCTGCTCGCGAGGGATATGAACAAAATATAAACTCCCACCGGCATTAGCAGGAACAATTTTTTATAGAATGGCTCTTTTAAAGTTACTGCTATACCTAGGAAAAATAGTACAACAAAGGGCATTGAGTATAGATCAGGACTTAAAAATGTTATGTACATTTTATACCCAACCCAGATAATATCGGTCCTTAAATCAGTTATGTTTGAAAAAAACCACTTCAACATCAAGTATAAGCCGCCATAATCCCAGATTGTTAAAAATAAATGCAGTGTGCCAATGAGAAGAAACAGAAATATTATATTTTTCTTAAAATTTTTAGAGTTTAAGGTCAATAACATATATAAAGCGCCTATCCCAAGAAAAATAACACCATGCAGCTTAACGAGAGCGGCAATCATAAGAAATATGAAGCTAATAAAAAAATCGATTTTATTTTTACCTGCGTACCACTTATAAAAAAAATATAGGAATGATGTTATAAGAAATATCAATGGTATGTCCGATAGCAACCTGATCGAATAGAAAATGAAAGATGGATTGAACGCCAGAAATAGAGCTGAAATATACCCGGTATCCTTGCCGAATAATTCCTTTCCGAGGAGATAAGTGGGAATTAAAGACAATGCCATAAAAAACAACGAAATTATCTCTGCGGACCTGAAAGTGGGTGCTGCGAAACCTATTATTGCAGAGTATGAATAGAAGAAAAAATACCTGCTCTGGGCGTAATCGCTGATATACCCCCCGGAAGTGATACCTCCGAGCTTGTTCAGGTACATATATTCGTCGGGAAACCTGAAATCAGCGTGCCTTAATACGACTGAAACAAAAAAGAAAAGGATAACGATGACCCAGGGGATTATATCTTCCCTGTTAAAATTATATCCCTTAAAATCACTTGTTTTCCGCCTGATGAAAGAAATAGTGAGGAACAATAAAAAAAGCAGCAATAATATCTCTTTGAACATCTGTATTTTATTTAAATAAAGTAAAGATGCCATCAGGAGACTTACAGTTAAAAGCCCGATGCCAATGCTTGCTATGATGTGTTCTGTAATTGAGTGGGTTTGGGGCTTGATAAAATTCGTATGAACGATGAATCCAAAAGATAACAGGATTATAATCCCAAGAAAAACATTGGGATAATATAATGTGATAAAGAAAGAAAAGAGAAATAGTACACTACATATCAATATATCTGAAAATTTCGCTTTCATTACTGAAAACTGCATATTGCCCATGTAATTCTTTCCTTACTGGTTATGCTTTTAAAGTTTTTCATGCTATTCAACTCCGAGAAACTGTACTGAATTCCAAAACCAGCTATCTTGCAGGCTTGTATGTGGGAATCATTCTGCACATAAGGGATATTATTTCCTCGCTCTTTCTCTCCTCACACAGTTCCTTCAATTTACTCAGATCTTCCAAAAGCCCATTGTTCCCAGGATTTAATCTGGCTTTAAAAATTTTCTTGTGACAGGTTGAATCTGTTCCTTCCTCCGCGGTCAACAGGTCTTCATAAAGTTTTTCTCCGCGCCTGAGACCCGTGAAAACTATGGGAATATCCCGGTCAGGTTCAAAGCCGGATAACTGTATCATCCCCCTTGCAAGTTCTACTATTTTCAGAGGCTCCCCCATATCCAGCACAAAAACCTCCCCACCCTCTGCCATTGCTCCGGCCTGAAGTGTCAGCAGGACCGCTTCTGACGTCACCATGAAGTACCTTTTTACCTCCGGATGGGTGACTTCAACCGGTCCCCCCTTCATTATTTGCTCTTTGAAAATGGGTATTACACTGCCCCTGCTTCCAAGAACGTTTCCGAATCTTACTGCGGCAAATGTGGTGCAATTTCTCTTATTTAATTCCACTATGACTTTTTCTGCTAACCTTTTAGTAGTACCCATCACAGATGTAGGACTTACAGCTTTGTCGGTAGATATTAAAATAAACTTACTGGCCCCGCATTTTATAGAGGCCTCTCCAACTACTTGAGTTCCGAAAACATTATTTTTTACCGCCTCATCCGGATGTTCTTCCATGACAGGTACGTGCTTATAAGCTGCAGCATGAAAAACAACATGTGGTTTGAATTCAAAAAAGAGATTATCTATTTTACAGGCATCTCTTATGTTCCCAACAACAGGTAAAATACGAGAGTCCGCTATTTCCCGCTTTAGCCAAAAAAGCCCGGTCTCATCCTGGTCTAATGCCACTAAAATCTTCGGGTTAAATTTTAAAATCTGTTTGCACAGCTCAGAGCCTATTGAGCCACTTGCCCCCGTGACCAGGATATTTTTCCCATTCAGATAGCTTTCTATAGCTTCCGTATCAATCTCTACCTGCTCCCTTCCTAAAAGGTCTTCAAGTTCGACATCTTTAACATCGGCAAGGGTAATCTTTCCAGAAATTATCTCTCGCAAACCCGGGACAATTTTTATCGTCTTTATTCCCGCGGCTCTCCCAAGATCAAAAGTTTCCCTTATAACTCTGGGAGGCGCAGAAGGCATAGAGATCAGAATACTCTCAACGTCATACTCTTTTACAATGATTGATATTTCTTCGCGTTTGCCCAGCACTCTGATGCCATGGATGGTTGATCCGATTTTCCCACGGTCATCATCCAGAAAACCCACCGGAAAGTAAGCCTTAGAAGTTAGCATTCCTCTGACGATCTGCTCGCCTGTATTTCCTGCTCCTATTATCAGGACTCTCTCACCATTTGTCGGTACTCTCCTGATGTATTGGAGATAAATTCTTTTGCCGCACCTAAAGTATCCTAGAAAAATAAAAGTTAACATGAAATCGATAATCAAAATAGACCTTGGAAAAGCAGCAATGAGTGGGTATGTTCTGAAGATGAAAAGAAGGGTTCCGAAAAAAAAGGTGCCAAAGAATAGACTTTTCGCCAGAGACAAAAGCTCCCTGATGCCAACATAAGACCAGCTTACTTTATATAATCCTTCATAATGCAGCATTGGTATTTTGACTAAAAGAGCAATCAATATAAAAATAATCATGCCTTTAATCAAATTCTCTGGAATTATACCTTCAAAACGCAAATAAAAAGCTCCATACATGGAGAGGGCGATGAGAAGAGAATCGAAAGTTAGGTAGAATAAGGTTCTTCTTAGAAGTGTCTTTTTGGTGAGTACTTTTAGAAGCCCAACTATTAAACGTGCAGGCTTTATAACCTCCATTAAAGATCTTGCAATGCTTATAATACTCTCAGTGTTTAACGCCTTCAGCTTTTACCACCTTGGAAATAGTTTTACACAATATCTTGAGATCTAATAAAATGCACTGATGCTTTAAATAATATTCATCAAAATCTACTTTTACAGGTATACAAAGTTCATCCCTGCCATTTATCTGCGCCCAGCCAGTCAAACCAGGAATAAGTCTATGTACATCTTTTTTAGTCCGAAGTTCGATTAGATCATATTGATTATATAATGCAGGTCTTGGTCCTACAAAACTCATATCACCCCTGATAATATTAAAAAGCTGGGGCAGTTCATCGAGGCTTGTTTTTCTTAAGAATCCGCCAATTGGGGTCAAATACCGGTCGGGATCTGTTAATAAATGAGTTGCAACCGGAGGAGTGCCTACTATCATTGTACGGAATTTATACATTTTAAAGATGCTGTTTTTAACTCCAACCCTGTCTGAGATATAGAATATGGGGCCGGAGGATGTTGATTTTATAAGAAGGGATATGAATAGAATTATAGGCAGCATTACGAATAATAATAAAGAAGCTGATATGAAATCAAATAACCGTTTTATGGTCATATTTCCGATTTGGATCTCCTATACCACTCAATAGTTTCATTAATTGTATTATAAAGGTCGTATTTTGGCTTGAATCCAATCTCTTCCTGGACTTTGCGGGAGGAGAAAGTGGAGGAGCTGGTAAGTTTTTTCAGAACTTCTGAATTAAATGGGAGTGGCTTTCCAATAATACCGCCTCCTATACTTCAAGCCCAGCCGAGTCCTTTTGCGAGACTCATCGGAATATAAAATGGCAAAGGTCTCTTACCTAATCCTTTCGCAATTACCTCATATAATTCCTTTACTGTATAATCAATTCCATCCGTCACTATATAGACCGCTGCGCATGATTTATTTCGTTCGATAACAGCAAGTGTGGCGTCAACGACATTCCCCACATAGACCATGCTGCGCAAATTATCACCGCGGCCCATCAGCACAAATCTTCCCCAGTCTATTGCTTCTATCAAAGTGTAGACGTTCCCTTTATTACCAGGACCATAAACAGCACATAAACGCAATGAAGCCGTTTTAATCCCGGAGCTTGCACCAAATTCAGCAACCAGCTTTTCAGCGGCAAGTTTGCTTTTACCGTATGGGGTTGTTGGCTTTGGGATGAAAGATTCATCTAATAAATCTTCATTTTCCTCAGTCATTGCTTTTACACTGCTAAAATAGATAAAATGTTTGACTTCAGAATTATTACAAGAATCTAAAAAATTTCTTGTTCCTTCTACATTTACCGCAAAATAATCCTTTGCCTCATCCTTTCCTGAAAGATCATGAGCCTTGCCCGCCAGATGGATTACAGTGTCCACTCCTGCTATTGCTTTTTTTACGGCATCGATGTCAGATATATCCCCTTCAAAGACTTCAACCGCATCAGAAAACTGCACTTTCCGTTTCCTGACAAGAATGTGTACCTTTACACTATTGGATAGTAATCTTTTAACAATGTGCTGCCCTATAAAACCATTTGCACCTGTTATAAGTACAGTAGACATGTCAAATTCCAATAGAAAAACAATTCATTTGTACCATACTGTGCGATTAATATAATCAGTATAGCTCATTATGACGCGTAGCACCTTTTTCGAAACATTTTCTGTATCATAATCCTGGACCAGCCTGAATTGTCGGGAACTCTTGGAATGATGGGAGGTAACGATATCTATAGATTCCATAACCCTTTCCTTCTTAAGTCCACACATAATTAGAGTTCCTTCATCCATTCCCTCCGGGCGTTCATGTGCCTGACGAATGGTCACAGATGGGAAATTCAATATGGAGGATTCTTCCGTAATAGTGCCACTGTCTGAGATTACACAGAAAGCATACTTCTGCAACTTCACGTAGTCAAAAAACCCTAGCGGTTTTAAAAAGCAGATGCGATCATCCAAGTTGCAGACGCCCAGATTCTCCATTCTTTTTCTGGTGCGTGGATGCGTGGAAACAATAATAGTCTTGTTATACCTTTTAACAATCGCCTTCAGCGTATCAATAAAATCTCCAAAGTTTGAATCTGAATCCACATTTTCCTCACGGTGGGCACTGACGACAAAATATCCCTGTGGCTCCACATGCAGTCGTTCAAGGACATCCGAAGCATCTATCTTCGGCAGGTAATGCCCCAGTACTTCTTTCATGGGAGAACCTGTTTTAATAACCGTTTCAGGTTTTATACCTTCGGCAAGAAGATAGCGGCGTGCATGTTCAGTCAGCGGCATATTAATGTCGCTTAAATGATCCACGATTTTGCGATTTATTTCCTCTGGTACGCGCTGATCGAAACAGCGGTTCCCTGCCTCCATGTGAAAAATTGGGATTTTTCTTCGTTTTGCAGAGATCACAGAAAGACAGCTGTTGGTATCTCCGTATAATAATAATGCATCCGGCTGGACCAGTTCCATTATTTCATCCGATTTTGCAATTACATTCCCAATAGTTTGCGCAACAGTTTCGCCGACGGCGTTCAGAAAATAATCAGGTTTCCTGATCCCCAGCTGCTTGAAGAATATCTCATTAAGCTCATAGTCATAATTCTGTCCGGAATGAACAAGGATATGATTGGTATGCTGATCTAGCTCGTGCATAACCCTGCTGAGTTTTATAATCTCTGGGCGGGTACCTACAATAGTCATAACTTTTATAGTCATAGGTTGTTCCTTTTTATTTGTATAATTTTAATATATTGATTATAGTTACCGCAACAGTTCTCCGCCTTGCGACAAATCCACATCTTCGATCATCAAGCGATGTTTTCTCAGCAATGCGATAGTGCCCTCCAAGTCAAGCACTGTATCCGCCGAGCTGAATTCCTTTGTCAAGGCGTTAGGTTCTTGTTCGGTATCGCACAACTCGGGCAACATCGGTCGAATAGCATAATACTCACCGCGCTTCACGCAATGATTTGCCTCTTCCTCTGAAACCATAATCTCGTGCATTTTCTCTCCAGGTCGAATACCAGTAACTTTTATCTCGATCCTGCGCTTACCGATCAAAGCCTTGGCAATATTAAGTATGGTTGCAGCAGGCGCAATCGGAACGTAAGTTTCACCACGTTTTGCTTCGCGCAACGCTATAAATACTGTATCAACCGCTTGATTCAGACTTAGCAAGAAACGTGTCATCTCAGGAATCGTAACAGTTACCGGGCCTCCGTTTTTGATCTGCTCATGAAACAGTGGAATAACCGATCCACGCGATGCCAGCACATTGCCATAACGGACACAGATAAAACGTGTGTTGGGATTCAGAATATTTGCTGAAGTTATAATTCTTTCTTGAATAGACTTTGTCATCCCCATGACATTCACCGGTTTGCACGCCTTGTCGGTACTTATGGATATAACTGTATCTACGGGATAGTTATTTTCTTCAATAGCGCGCACGATATTGGTAGCACCAATACAGTTGGTCAAAACAGCCTCGGTTGGAAAATATTCGCAGGTAGGAACCTGTTTCATCGCCGCTGCATTAACCACGATATCAACATTTTTCAAAGCCGAACAGACAGATGAATAATCCCGCACATCACCGATTCGGAACTCGAGCGCGTTCATGAAGTTGCGGTAAATCACCTCATCGGTGGCTACCAGCTTATGCAGATATGACATCCGCATATCATGCTGCTTAGCCTCATCCCTGGAAAAAACGATAATCTTTTTCGGTGTCCCAAGCTCACCGGTCAACACCCGGCGCACAAAAGTTTTACCCATGGAACCTGTTCCACCCGTTACAAGAATTGTTTTTCCTTCAAAAATCATAATCTCTCCTCTGTAAAGTCTTTGCTTAATTCCTCAACCATGGCTTCCCATGTTGGAGGAGTATAGTTGAATTCCCTTCGAAATCTTGTTGAATCAAGACTTCGATCACAATAGAAAGTTTCATCGGGTATAATCTCAACTGCAAGATGCATCTTTTCTTTGATTAGCGTCAACAGATCGAATTTGTTTATCGGATCGCTGGAAACATGGTAAACACCGGATGCCTCATAATGATTAACCAGCATTTTTTCTATGATGCGGCTCAGCTCCAGAGTTGTGAAACCGGAGAATATGGCGTTCTTGAATCCTTTAACTGTTCCACTTTGTGCCAGGAACCATTCCAGCAGACTTTTTTTGCTCGAAAGCTCCCTGCCTATCATAGAGGTTCTCAGCGTCAGGCAATGACTGTCGTGCACCTCTCCTAAGAATTTGCTTTTACCATACAAATCTTCCGCATCAGATGGATCGGTCTCTAGGTAATTTCCTTTTTTCCCGGAAAAAACGCAGTCTGTGCTCAGGTGAACTAAACGTGCGTTGATCGCCTTACAAAGAACAGCCAGCCGATGAGGAAAAAGCGCATTGATTTCCATGCTTGGGATGCTTTCCTTCGAAGCAGGTCGATGCTTCACGATACCTACACAATTAACCACCGCCAGCGGATGGAAATCTGCCAGCACCTCCATAATACGTTCTAAGTAGCGGACATCTATACCAGTATAAGCGTTCTGCGTATTGAATAATCCAAATTTCATATAGGAAGTCATCTCCTGGCGCAATGTTACCCGTACTTCATGCCTGGACAATAAATACTTGAACAACTGATGACCCAGCATACCGTCTCCGCCTAGAATTAAGATGCGCATTGTCTCACCTCCTTTAGCAACTCTTTCATCCATTCATCTAAACGATCAAGAAGTATTTTTCGTTCGAAATGTTTCTCAAAATAACTTCTGCCGCATAATCCCATAGCCTTGCGTTCTGTTTCGGGCATTCGATACATTGTCAGCACCGCTTCGGCCAAAGCCCCAGGATTCTCCGCTGGACATGTCAGACCAGCCCCCGCTTCTGCAATAACCCTTGCTCCCTCACCGTCCAATGCGGCAATAACAGGTTTGGCACATGCCAAATATGATTGCACTTTCGAAGGGATGGTGAGCGCGAAAATCGGCTCTTTCTTGAGGGAAACTAGCAGAACATCAGCGAGCGCGAAATAACGCGGCATTGCTTGCGCTGGTTGCCTGCCGAGGAGATGCACAGTTTTTGTCAATCTCCGCTCCTGCAACTGCGCTTCAACCCATGGTCGCATCCGGCCATCTCCAATAATCATCCAGTGGATATCCGGGTGGCCCTTGAGCTTCTCCGCTGCCTCCAGAATATTGGCAAAATCCTGGGCTGCTCCGATGTTTCCTGCAAACATTACCCGAAAACCTGCAGGTAAGCCTACATGTTCAGATGCATCCTGTTTCACTGTCAATGGTTGATACAGTTCTTCCGCACTATTCGGAAAATATATAATACGGCGAGGATCTACTTCAAGACTCTCTATGGGAGAAAAAAACGCTTTGGATTGCACAAGAATCCGATCACACCCACGATAAATGAATCGCACCATTCTTTCAATTAGATTAAGCAGTAATAAAGAACGCACTGCACCAGTGGCAGAAAGGCTTTCCGGCCATATGTCTTGCACCCAGAACATTATAGGGGCAGTTTTCAGTTTTTTTAGCACCAGAGCAGGCAAACCAACTGTTATGGGTGAAGGCTCATAAACGAATATCAGGTCGAATTTTCCGCGACAGATAAAAGGACCAAAAATACTCGCGCAAAGCGCAAAAGTGAGATAATTTAACGCCAGATTGAGCGCTCTACCGTTGCCACGAGGCACCAGAGGCACCCTGACTATTTTTATACCTTGGTAATCCTCAACCCTCTTCTTAAATGCGCCGTATCCCTGGAAGAAACGACCGTCCGGATAATTCGGTATCCCTGTCAGGACTACAACGTTGTGACCTTTTTCCTTTAACCCACTGGCAAGATCGTTGATACGGAAATTCTCAGGCCAGAAGTATTGGGTAACTATTAATATTTTCACTATGCCCCCTGGTATTTAATCCCATGCATGTCCTGAATAGATAGCAAATTAGGATGAGCTGTTTTTCGCCAGTCATACTGCAAAGAGTATTTTCTGACCTTAAACGACAAATCCTCAACTTTAGTTGGATCAAGGTCGGCTTCAATAAAAGTAGCTTTATATTTGTTAAAATCTACAGCAAAATTCGGATATTCAAAACTTTGCTCAAGTTTTTCATGAATGGTCGCAGAATCCATCAGAGCTTCCTCATAATTATAAGACTACACAATACCTTATTTCAACCTAAAGCTTTCCACAGCCTTCACAAGCTCAGACACCGTTCTTTCAGCAGTAATATCCCATGAAAACTGAGCAGCGCGCTTCCTTGCTCTTTGAGATGCCTCATTTCGTTGACTCTTATCCAAGGAAAGTACAGTTTGGATTGCATTTGCCAGGGCTTTATAGTCTTTTGGTGGATAATAAATAGCCGAATCACCAAAAATCTCGGGCAGGCAGGGATTATCCGCTGCAATACAAACGCAACAATGTGCCATAGCTTCGCCAGCAATCATGCCAAATGACTCTACCCGGCTTGTCATCACAAATGCCAGACTGTTTCGATAGCACCATGCCATTTCTTTCTCGTTTAAACTCTCTGTCCAAAAAACCCTGGACCTTAGATTATGCATTTCAATCCAGGATTCCAAACTTTTTCTGTATTTTTTCATTCCGGAAGAAGTTTCCCCTGCAATTACCAGCTTTATATTCGAGCATTTATCATTCAAATAACTAAGGGCATAAAGCGCCTCTTCAATCCCTCTGGCTGGTCTGATCGAACCCGCGGTAAATAAAAACTGACCTTCCATATTTTCAGGAATGGCTGCAGGACGCTCTACATTTTTATTTTCAGGTAAGTCAATCCCGTGATAAACTAAACCTATTTTATCATCCGGTATATTCCATTGTTGGATAAGAAAATCACGAACGAAATCCGAAATAGCAATCACTCGATTTGATTTTAGTATGGATCTTTTTGCGTCTATGCGCTGAACCCAAATTTTAAACCGCTCACCGAGTGGATTGCCATCAATACCAGATACAAACGGTTCCATATTTTGAATCATATTAACCACCGGGACCCCATTGAACCTGAAAAATCTCTCAGTAGGGACGAACACCACATCCGAGGAAAATTTTTTTAAATTCTTGTTTAATTCTGAATCTGTTCTGTATCCAAACAACCGGTACGGTTTGCAGTCTATAAAGTTTACATTTGTTAATGGTTCAAACCAATCCTGAACCTTCAAGTATGGCTGGGATGCGCAAAGTATAGCTTCTATATCGGGGTGTGCAGCCATTCGTGGAATAACATTCTGAAGGTATTTCCGGTAACCTCCACTCATTCCACCGCCAGTTAAATTTATAATCGCTATTCTCATTCGTTTCCTATTGCCCCCATGCCAAAAAATGATACCAAATCATCCCAATCTCTTCATGAATAGCATCCGTACTTGTCATAAATGCATCAGCCGCAGGAATAAAACTATTGAGACTATATTCAGGTGAAGACGAAATATAACCAACTGGGATCGGTACAATATCCTTTTTGGGAAATTTTTCCTGAAATGCCTGCACAGCCCTTGGCATATGCAGGGCTGAGGTCACAATTCCGATTCTTTTATTCTCCGAAGGAGGAAATAGTTCTGCAATTTCGATTGCTTGTTCTAGTGTATTGTTAGACTTTGTTTCTGTTATTATTTTATCTTCCGGAACTCCCAGCATTATAGCTAGATTTTTCATAACTTCGGCTTCACTTTCATTACTCACACTGCCAGCACCAGATAGCACCAATACCTTAGCACTGCTTTGTTTAAAGACTTTTACCCCATTGAATAACCTGGAATATGTAGTTCCGGATGCCTCCGGGCTTTTGCGCAACCCATCTGGTGGATAAATCCCGCCACCCAAAATAACTATTATATCTAACGTTTCTAAATCCTCTTTGGGTGGGGGCTGATATTGACTCTCTAAAGAATAAACAAGTGTATTTGAAATCGGAGCAATACTTAAAAAATATAGAATGCAAGCACCAGCTATTAATAAATACCATCCAATTTTTAACCGTGATTGTTTATTTTCTTTCCTCAAAAGCAATATGCTGACAACTAGAAGAAAAATAATCCAAATAATAGGAGTTGAGATTGATTTCAATACCGTAATCATAGTTATCTTTCAAAATATCCCAGCTTTACGATTCTGCCCTAACTGTTTTCTGTTCATTTATATGAATGTCTGTTAATGCTTTGCTACTTTTATTAAGTTTTGCCATGCCTATTTTAGCAATTTTCATAAATATCATAGAAGAAATAACTAGACGAGTTGTTTCAATAATAAGCCAATCAGTTCCAAAACTATTTAGCCAAAAGTTATAGAAAATATACAAAATAATTGCTCTATAAAAGCATAAAGAGAACGCGTCTCTTGTTTTTAGTGATAAGTACAATATTTTAAATACATAAGCCAATACAAATATAACTATCAAAGAACCGTACCCCTTGAAAAGTACATAATATTCACCAAATAGCGTAAACTGATCGGAATTATAATCTTCCATAATTATTGGAATATCCATATTACTGTAGATATAGCGAAGCGTGATTGCGGCCTGATAGGTATTAAATACATGGAACCCTGGAGTTATCCCTATTCGATCAATGATACTTTTCAGGTAATACTCAAAATTGATAACTTTATCATATTTATCACTGTTTGAAGCTATATCTGTTGCCATATCCAGAAAACCAATTCTATTAAAAACCGGCCTAAGAGTCAAGGCAAGAGTGCCCTGGTTATCGATTTGATATGATGACATAGAGGAAATAAAATCCCCAATATCAATTTCTTTAGTTTGTTGTAAATTAATTACAGATCTGTTGTATGTAGCATAACCGAATGATACTATTGAAATTGGTATAATTATGAGAAGAATCAAAGCCAACGTTGACTTTTTGATTGATATTTTATTCTCTCTAGACAATAAGACAAATATAGCAGCCATAACAATTGCCAGAATACCGCCCCTGCTGCCAGAGATGGTTTTAAACAAAACAAATATTGCAAATAAAATGGCAAATGAATATAGATATTTTCTATAAATAAGCTTTAAATTGGTTATTATATAAGCGAAGGTAAGAATTATAATAACTTGGGAATTTATAATTATGCTGATATAGCTTATCCAACTGCTGTATCCCAAAAAATTCGATCGTCCAAGGCCAGCAAAAAAATAAAAGTAAAAGCTTGCAATCAACATTAAGATAAATATTAATAAGATTGTAATTGGTTTTATCAAGCTTTTATTTTGATATAGTGGCATATTGCTTATTTTTTCTATAGGGTGAATTTTAAATTTGACAAGACTCAATCCAAAAAATATAGCCCATACACCAAAAAATATGAACAGCAATGTTAGATTAAGATCGTCGACCGTCAAGGCATATCTGCTTAAAACATCTGACCAAGGATCATATGCAAGAGTCAGTACACGCAGCAGATAAAAAAAAGTTATATTAAAAGCTAACAATAAAACAAATGGATCACGGCTCCTTTTTTCAAACATCAAAATCAATTGTATTTGAAGGCCTATCATGGCCATTAAAACCAATGTTGTGAAATCTATGTACGGGTTAGCTTCTGATTTCGAAAAATAAATATATATTGTGACTAAAACAATTATTAAATTCGCAATTTTTATTATACTATTTAAATCCATTCTGCTTTTAGATAATCTCTTTAATTTCATATTTGCCACCACTCTCCCACAAGTTGATATTCTTCCCCGCCCATCCCCCGTTTAAACAAGGCAATTTCAGGAGTTTCCTCATCGCTTATGCCGCCAAGATCAAACCACATGCATCCTTTCCGCTTCATTTCTAATGCAGCATTCCACAATAAAAAATTATGGGCTTTTAAGGTTCGGCCTTCGGGGCTGTTCCAGCCCACCAGGTAAGTGCATGCAAGACCGTGCCTGACGATAAGAACTCCTGCGATTGGCTTCCCCTCAGACATCGCCCGCATTACAGGCATTTGGTCTTTATTTTTCATATGGTTACGCAGGGAGAATAGCAAATCAATAGACATACCCTTAAAGCGTTTTATTAACATCATTTTCTTATACTGCTCAATCAGCCATTGGAAATCTTCATCAGAGAAACTCACCTCTAATGTCAGATTTGCCCTTTCTCCAGAGTTGAGCATATTCCGCCATTTCTTTTTCAATGCTTTTCTTAATTCGTCTTCAGTCATGCCGAGATCCAGCCAGGCAGATCGCCAGGCATATTTTCGACGTGGATGATACCCTTGCAGAGATAACATCAGTGAATTTTCTGGAGTATTCAGTAGCTCAGGGGCCATAAACAAAATTTTCCGATTTCGCCACGACCATTGCCTGCGAATCAATGCATAGACTGCGCTCACATTTTCCGAAGATATAAATTTATGCAACCACAATGGCCCCCGATTGATGCGAACAATCCCCCCGATAATCGGCCAACGTTTTTCCAGTGCTTGAAACATAGCTATTGCAGATCCTTCATGAATGATCAAGCCGCGCAGCACCTTCCAGCCTTCCACGTTTGCTTTCGTTTCCCCATATGCCCAGCATTGCAGAAGATTTGATCTTCCCGCCGATTCCAGCAATTTATCCCAGGCATGTTGATCAGTATTATCCCAGATAATTTGAAATTGAGTGTTTTCCATTTTCCACCGATCTATATTTTTCTCAATCATTTTCCAAATTGGTTAGCTTGTATCGTTTCAAAACATCAGGAATTTAAGGCTTCCAGAATAGAACTTCTGAGGTATTGTGCCATACGATCGACCTGACAAGCAGAAAGATTTTGATGAACAGGTAGCGTCAGAAGGGTTTTTCGCAATTTTATTGCCGTCATATATCTTGAAGGATTTCCTTTTACTTCAGGAGGCAGATCAGGCCAGGTTTGGGCAGGAATGCCAATTCTATTTAAATTGTAATACACATCTCCAATAATTTTGTCATCCAGGCGAAATGGAAACAGGTAAGGGCACACATTTTCAGGTAGTGAAGGGAAAAGCGGATGTGCGGAATGAGGACAAATAGATATTGCCTCTTCCATGATTTTATAATTTTTTCTTCTTATCTTTTTAAAGTGCTCGAATTCTGGCTCCAATACTCTCAATAATCGCAATGGCATTATTGAAATGCCGGGACTATCTTTATACTCTTCTTCTATATCCAATTCAAATGGAGGGACTTTTTCACTTCTCCATGGGATTTCATATTTTGTTAAAAAAGATTGCAGCAAACGCTTTCCTATCCATATGCATGAATCCATATCAATCCATTTTTTCTTTTCCCCTGCTTCTTTATCGTTCTCTATTACTCCAGAGGTTACCAAAATACCCATTTTCGGAACAGGCAGCAACTTATAAGGGCTGAATACAGTCGCCCAACTTTTTTTACCGGTGTTATTGAAAGGCATGAGCACATGAGCCCCATCCTCTAAAAGTTCGGCTCCGAACTGTTTACAAAAATGGAGCGCTTCCGTAAGTTTACCTGGAAAACCAAAATAATGAACGAGTATAAACATATCAGGATTACCATACTGTAAAACAAGTTCATCCATCAAATTCCAGTCTGGATCGAGATTTTCTGTTACAGGGTAAAATATTAATTGAACTGGCTGGAGTCGAAGTGGCATTAATGCTTGATTACAAAAATAGTCTGGTAAAAATACGATACCTCTGGATTTTTTTCTATTTTGCAACAACATTCTTACAGCTTCTGCTATGCCCCAGGCACTTCCATGAAAAAAATTTGATCTTTGCCCCGGATTGCACCACAATTCCCCCGACGATTGTTGAGATGTTACAGCAGATAGCAGATGTCGAATCTGAGGCAAGGTTGCGACGGGTATGCTAATTCTGGGCAAAATTGTCACCGAACCCGGGCACAGGTAGATTCACAATAAAGGCATAATTGTAAATCATAATTAATATCCTCTGGTTATTTTTAAAAGTCTTGACGCTTTTTTCCGATAAAAAATATCAATTCCGTTTTCAATTATTAGACGCAAATACCCGGGCGGGTCATTAACTGAGATAGCATCCCGTAATATCGCATAAGGAAAAACGGAAGAATAGTTTGAACCCCTGATCCCGGAAAAACTATATTTATACCTTTGTTTGATCAAATTGACAGGACCATTACAAATGCTATCTATATCTCCAAATGGGTAAGCAAAACAGTCAATAGTTACTCCCAATTTTTTTTCCAATATATTCCCACTTTCAATGATTTCATAATGCAAATCATTTTGGGAATGCACCTTAGAAAGTCGCTTATGATTGCAGGTATGAGAACCAATAACATGTCCTTGCTCTAAAAGATATTCTAAATCATCCCACGTTAACGGTTCCATTCCTGACAAAATCTCAGAACCTGAAATGTCTCCATCAAATATTTGATGTTCGATAAATTCTCTTTGTACTGTTCTATCTGGTTGACCAATAAATTCAGTCGTCACAAAAAATATCCCTTTTATCCCCATCGGCCCCAGTACCTTCTCGGCCACTAATCGGTTTGATTTAAATCCGTCATCAAAGGTAATAAGGAGATTCGCACCTGATATGTAATACTCCCCTTGAGTAAATCTCTGAAACTGTTCAGGGGTTAAAAACTGATAGTGAGATGCAAGATAATGTATCTGGCGACTGAAAAGCCCGAGTTTACTTTCAGAGATATCATGATAAATTAAAACTCTAACATACCCTGAATTATCATACAACGATCTTATTTTGCGACCTGTAGATAAAAAAGGAGCAAAATGACCTGCAAAGTATCGCATCTTCATAATTTTGGTGAAATTTCGACATGGATCTGCCTTGCAAATGTATGGGCTATCCACGGTACCTTTGTTAATATATTTTCAATAATTGTAATAGATCCAAATCTTGGTTTCAGATTAAAGTCCGGGTGGAAAAACATTTCACTATATCCGATTTCCAGTTTAGCATTTGTTTTAACATCTTTCCACAAAACAGTGAGCTCATCTGCGCTTAAGCGATTTAATAGCATATCTCCCAATTTCCCCTTTGTATGAAAATTTTTGCCGAACAATCTATATATTATCATATGAATCTTTGCAGGATTAAGATTATATATTTCGATCAGGAATCTATCTTTCAAAACTCGATTTACTTCACTTAAAAAGGATTTCATCACAGAATCCGGGAAATGCTGAGTAACCTGCACACTCCAAATACCTGATACAGATTGTGTTTTTATAGGTAGGTTTGCCGCATCTGCCTGTATAAGTATAGCCTGTTTTTCATCCTTGAGGAAAGACTGCGCTGACTTCAAGTTTTCTAATGCAAAATCCATAAGTATTAATTTATCCCCTTTGGTGTTGCGCCAATACCATCCAAATCCACAACCAACATCTAATAACCAATGAATCGAATCAAATTTTGTACGAAAATCTTTAGCTCTTATTAACATTACAGGAAGGCAATGGTATTGAGAGAGAATTTTTAATTTTTCTTCTGGCTGATAATTTTTATATTTACTGGCTAGTTCTTCCCTTAATTTTAATTCATCAGCTTGTTCTGTTGGTACATTTGCTGCCATCAGCACAAGGATTCCATCATTAATCTGGTATTTCTTAAAGCAAGAAAGCCATTTCAATTCATCTCCGTCTATCTTTAATTCACACTTACAAATTGGACAGCAAATTATTTCATTCAAGGAATGTTTGAGAAATTCTCTGTTAATCATAATTTTTAAGATGGAAAAATACTCTTATATACTATTTTACAACCGCCCGTTAATAATCTAAAAAATTGATATGGGCTCCTGATATTAGAAATATATTTTAAAATCTGCTTTGGTCTAAAATAAAAATGTTGCAAAGCATTTATTCGAATTTGAGTGAGCTCTTCGGCAGTAAAACCGCGTGGAATAAAATTTCCAACTTCGTAGGTATTCACTTTGTCCCAATCTGAATCAAATTCTCCATAATCACGGATAGTTCTGTATATAGGAGAACCTGGATATGCAGTGAAAAAAGTAACCCCCACCACATCTAAATCCAGCGATAACATTAAATCAAGTGTTTCCTGTATGCTCTCACGAGTTTCTGTAGGATGTCCGAGAATAAAAAATCCTTTGGTACTAATACCCGCTTTCTTAGCCCAGCTGACAGCATTATGTATCTGTTCGTATGTAACTCTTTTTTGCAGAAAATCCATGATTCTTTTAGAACCAGTTTCAATACCAAATGCTATTTGCCAGCAGCCTGCCGCTTTCATTAGCTTAAGCCCCTCTTCTGTTACATCACTTGCCCTTGCATCACAAGACCAGGTCAAATGGTATTTTTTTTCTATAAGTCTATCGCATATATCATACAACCTTTTTCTTAAAGTTACAAATGTATCGTCATTGAACTGAATGTCATTAATTTTGTATTTTGTATGTAGAATTTCAATCATTTGTATAACATAATCTGCGCTGTATCCCCTTACAATGTGTCCATTTACGGTCGTATCACAAAAAATACATTTCCCAGGACACCCACGGCTTGTAACTAAATGACTAGATGAAATATTGCCTGCGCTAATAAGAGAGGGTCTATAGTATTTATGCATATCAGGTAGTAAATGCCACGCGGGGAATGGCAATGTATCAATATTCTCTATAATTTCTCTTGGTTTTGTTCTTACAACCCTACCATCGTTTAAAAAAGCCAAACCTGAAACCTTATCCAATCCACCTCCATTTTCAAGAGCCTGCAAGAGCTCTACTATAGTTGATTCTCCCTCCCCGATTACAGCAACATCAAAACAAGCAGGGTATTTTTTAAAGGTTTCTTCTGTAGCCGAAGTGATATGAACACCGCCTAGAATAATCTTAATATCCGGTTGTTTCTTTTTAATAAGGTTTGCAATTGAAGCCGCAGAGCCAATAGAATGTGTCATAGCAGTTAAGCCGACATACCTAGGGTTCATTACTAGAATTCCATCTAATATTTGCTTGTAAGAATATTGAAGCGCACCAGCATCTATGATTGCTACGCTGTATCCTTCACGTTCCAGAACCGCAGCTAAGATACAAATGCCCAAGTTAGGTAAATTTGCAGCCGGTTTATTATTAACCTTTTGTAGATTCTGACTGCTAAAATTTGGAGGGTCTATAAATACAATATCAACTTTTTTCATATTTTAACCTTAATGAGTAACCCGATTAGTCTTAACACATAAATAATAATAAAAGGAATATGGAAATATATAAGATAACATATATGGAATAAGATATTTTTTATATTTCCATAAATATGGTCTAATGTGATTCCGAAAATAAGATTTCTTCCCTTTTTCCCATTCTAAAAGACCATAGCAATATTCATTTCTAACTTTCAATGTGAAAATCTCATCTTTAAACCTCTCTCCAAAATCATCAAAAAGTTCACAGAATTTTTTAATCATTTGCTCTACCTCTAAAGGTAGTAGTTCATTATGTCTGGTCAAACTCCAATTTTCAGAATGGATTCTCCACTTAGATAAAGGTTCATCGACATAGTCCACTTCATTTTTATAAGCAATTCTTAGAAAAAGTTCCGCTTCTTCGATCATATTAAATCGTTCATCAAACCATTCTGTTTGATTGTTTAAACACTCACGAGAAATAATAACAGTTTCCATTGAGAAAATATAATGAGACAATAATTCTCTAAACACCATTCCTTTAAGTTTATTCCCCTTTTTATAGAGTGACCATTCCTTTCCAGTTTGTTGATTGAAAAAAATTGTATTACTATATACCAAACCAATCTTATGATTGTTTTCAAATAAAGGTATTTGTTTCTGAAGTTTCTGGGGCAACCAGATATCATCACAGTCTAAAAAAGCTATATACTCCCCTCTGGCATGTTTAATGGCCAGATTCCTGGCCATCCCAAGTGGGACAGTCTCGTTACCTTTGAAATATCTTAATTTCTCATCATAACCTTTGGCAATTTCAGCACTTTTGTCAATTGAGTTATTGTCCCAAAAAATAATTTCCCAATCCTTATAAGTTTGGGAATAAACACTATCGATTGCTTCATGCAGATATTTCTCACAATTAAGGCAGTTCATTATAACGCTTACTTTAGGAGAATTTCCCATATGATTGGAAGACTGGATTGACATTTAATCTATTACTCCGCTTATTTTTACTTAATTAAGACATTCAATAAGTTGTTCGCAAATATAATCTATATCAGAATCTTTCAGATCAGAATGCAGGGGAAGGCTTAACAGTCTGGGGAAAATTTCCTCCGTCACAGGAAGAGAATTCCCATCATTGTATAGACTTAGAACATGGTTCGGCTGATAATGCACCCCTGTCTGGATCCCTTTTTCAAGCAGCTTATTCCTGATCTCATCCCTATGTCCGGATTTTAATTTGATAACAAAAATATGAGGAACAATTGAATTCAGATCCTGTTTTAAGAATTCTATCGAACCATTTGATTCCAGGTTCTCCCTGTACTTCTTTGCAAGGTATTTCCGGCGGGCGGCAAATGCTGGGAGCTTTTTGAACTGCTCAATCCCGATGGCAGCCATGATATTGCTCATGTGATAGCGCCATCCCTGCTGGATGACATCGAATTCCCAAGATCTTTCACCTTTATACCTTTTTTCGGTATCCTTTTCCACACCCAAAAGCCGCGCGTCCCTTACTTTCTGGAGAACGGTTTCATCTCCCGTTACAACAGCTCCGCCTTCCCCGGCCGTGATGTTCTTGATCCCATCAAAGCTGAAACAGGCGATATCGCCAAAACTTCCAACTTTTTTCCCTTTGTAATATCCTCCGAAGGCATGGCAGGCATCTTCCACTACGCGAAGCTCATTATTTTCTGCGAATTCGTATATCTCATCAAGCGCGCCCATTCCACCGGAATAATGGACTGGCATGATGGCTTTGGTCCTGTCAGTCAGGCGTTTTTTCGCATCTTCCACATCAAGAGTGATAGTATCGGCATCTACATCGCATGGGATAGGTTTTGCGCCAGTCGCCGATATGGCCTGGAATGAAGCCACATAGGTCAGGGATTGCACAAGGACCTCATCCCCGGGACCAAGGCCAAGTGATTGCAAGGCCAGGTGCAGGGCGGCCGTGCCCGTATTGACGCATACTGCGGGCCGATCAAAAAACCGGCTTAGCATATTTTCAAACTCCCGGACTTCATTGCCCATTCCTAGATATTCCCGGTCCAGCACATCCATTACAGCTTTCTTTTCAGCTTCGCCAATTGCGGATTTTGAGAGCCTGATAATATTATCTGCCATTATTCCCACACTTTCCATGGAGCCTTTTGGGTTTGCCAGAGTTCTTCGAGAATATTTTTATCCCGCATCGTGTCCATGCATTGCCAGAAGCCGTCATGAAGATAGGCTTTAAGTTCCCCGGCTCTAGAGGCTCGCTCAAGGGGTTCCTCTTCAAGCACTGTATGATCTCCCTCTATCAAATCTAAAAATCTAGGCTCCAGCACAAAAAATCCACCGTTTATCCAGCCTTGGGTTGTTTGCGGTTTTTCTTTGAAAGAAAGGACATCCTGGTCTTTTGAAATGAGCAGCTCACCGAATCGCGCTGCGGGGTGGACCGCAGTGATAGTGGCCATTTTCCCATGTGCCTTATGAAATTCAACAAGCTTCTTTATGTCAATGTTTGCAACACCGTCGCCGTATGTCAGCATAAAGGTCTCATCGCCGATATATTCCTTTAAGCGTTTAACCCGCCCGCCTGTCATTGAATCAAGGCCGGTATCAACCAAGGCAACCTTCCAGTTGACACTTTTTTTCTGTAAATAATTCGCTTTGCCGTTTGATAAGTTGATGGTAAAGTCGGATTTTAACGAATAGTAATTCAGGAAATAGTCCTTTATTACTTCACCCTTATAACCCAGGGCAATTACAAAGTCATTAAATCCATAGCGGGCATAGGTATTGAGGATGTGCCACAGGATCGGCTGCCCTCCGATTTCCACCATTGGCTTTGGTTTGATGTCCGTATATTCTGACAAGCGGGTTCCAAACCCGCCGGCTAAAATAATGGTTTTCATATTAATCCCAATTATAATTTATGTGATTCTTATAGGCATCCAATCGGTCAGATTCTTGCGGGTCATGAAGAATGTTCGCGATATTCAGTAGCACATTAAATCCGTCTCCCAACCCCTTGAATCCTGTCCATACCATCGGAGGCACTGTTAACCGCATATAATTGCTTCTTGATAGGTTTACTTCAAAGATCTCTCCGTATGTTGGGAACCCCTGCCTTTCATCATAAAGCACAAATAAAATCTCACCGCAGGGGACGACAAGGTTGAGGGTCATTTCATGGTGGCGCTTCCATGCTTTTACTGCGCCTTTCTCAACGGTTGAAAAGTAGGCTTCACCGAATCCGCAGAACGATGATTCTGTTCGCTTTATTGCATGCAGGACATCGCCTGATTCTCCTGGAATAATCTTGAGTGGAGTAAGAATCACACCTTCAATCATTACTTTTCACCCATGCTCTGTTTCTTGACCCTGCCAAGCGGACATATTCTTCAATCTGGCCGAAGGAAGTGCTGAAAACATCTTCTTTTTGCTCATAAAATCTCCGGTACCAGTCAACAGTGAAACCGACCGTTTCCCCAAAATCCAAGTTCGCCTGCCATTTTAATATATGAAGGGCTTTGTCGCAACAGAGTTTTAGGAGAGTTGACTCCCTTTCAGTCTCTTCCGGAGGACTCACATCTATTTCTGCACCTCTCCAGTTCTTTTGCATCTGGGCTATCAGTTCGCCAACGGTATAAACCCGGTTATCCGAAGGCCCGAAGTTAAACGGCTCCCCATTCAGTTCCGGGTTTTCATAAAGTCTCTGGCCCAGAAGGAGATAACCGCTGAGGGGCTCAAGCACATGCTGCCATGGTCTTGTCGCGTTGAGGTTACGAACTTTGACTGGCTTCCCCGACGACCAGGCCTTCATACAATCAGGAACGATGCGGTCCACAGCCCAATCGCCGCCTCCGATAACGTTTCCCGCCCTTGCCGATGCCACTTTTACTTTGCTTTCCGGCCTGTTAAAAAAAGAATTTGCATAAGTCTTGACCACGAGCTCAGCCGCACCTTTTGAAGCGCTGTATGGATCCCTTCCTCCCAGCGCATCAGTTTCCCTGTATCCCCAGACCCATTCAATATTATCATAACATTTATCACTTGTGATAATCACGGCGCAGCAGGGGTGATTTGCCTGCCTCAATGCCTCAAGAACATTCATTGTTCCTAAAACATTTGTCTCAATCGTGAGAACCGGATTGCTATAGGATAAGCGGACAAGAGATTGTGCAGCCAAGTGGAAAACAAAATCAGGCTTGATTTCTTCTATAACTTGCCTGACATCCTTTAAGAAGCGAATATCTTTTTCAATATATGTAATCCTATCTTTTATCCTTGCCCCAGAAAAATGTGAAGGTTGGGTAGGAATATCATTTGATAGGCCATAAATTCTTGCATCAAGCATCAAAAGCCATATGCTTAACCAAGAACCTTTGAAACCTGTGTTTCCTGTAATCAGTACTTTTTTATTACGATAGATATCACCGAAAAGAGATAGATTGTTTGTATTCATAAAGTTTGATCCTTATTTAACTGCTGACGTCAATATATATCTCCCGGCTTTTGAGTATTCCTTTGAAAGAGATGTTTCTATTTCAAATAAAATTTTTTGTTCATCTGAAGTAAGATTTTTTGGTTCAACAATTGAAGATAATGGGTCGCCTTCGATTCCCGAACATATCCCTATTCCATGAAATTCAATGTCCTTTAATCTAAAATGAAATAATATTTCTAATATTTCCTTGTGAGTATGTACATTTAGACCGCTCATTGTCTTCGAATTTGATAAAATGAACTTTGCGTCTTTAAAGCGCTTATTTTTTATATAATATAATAAGTAAAAATATTTCTCTCTAAAAGCTATAAACATTAAACCATTTGTCTTCAACATTCTATATAATTCGCTCAATACTTTGTTGTAATCTTTTACCATATAAATGACTTCAGTGCATAAAATACAGTCATACCTTTCTGACATATCATCGTTAAATGGTTCATCAATGTCCTTTATATCAAAATAAATGTTATTAAGATTCTTTTCTGCTGCATATTTTTTTGCTAGTTTTATTGCATCTGGTGAGAAGTCTATTCCTTCTACCGTATGCCCCATAATAGCCAAAGGTATAGAAAGCCTACCCTGGCCACAACCCGCATCTAATATTTTTAGTTTTTTATTTCCAAAAACTTGCTGAAACTTAGTTTTTATAATGTGGAAATATAATTTCGCATAGTATTCTTCATTTTCCTCAGTATACATATTGTAATTTTTTGCAACTTCCTGAATTCTCCATTTAGAGATGGTTTCTGGAAATAACGGGGCTAGAGTTCTATACGAAACTCTTTTGAAAAACCAAATTAATTTAGCCATTGGCATCCATTAATAATTTATATGTGGATTCATCGACAGGGCGAAACATATCTTCAACAACTTTTTTCCATAAATCTTGTTTTGGCTTAAGTTGCTCTTCATTCATTTGTAATAATTCATCACCCATATGAATTATTTCCTCAACATTTTTTGCTGAATAAATATTAGTTCTTTTATAGTCAAATATATCTAAATCTATTCTATAATTTGACTTAACATGTAATATTGGAACACCTACATAAAGTGCCTCGAGACATGCGCCAGTGAAATTGTATATTAAAAGATCGGTATTATTAAGAAGCTCAGGAACTGGTTTCTCTGAAATTGATGTATTCGAAGGTAATTGTCCAATATATTTCTTGAGTGCTTTAGTATTCAATGCTGGATGATATTTAATAATGATTTTATATTGCTTTTTATCTCCAAATGCTTGTATTATATTTTTCAATAATTCCAAAGTTTCATTAAAGCTTGCAGATGGCGTTACTAATATAGTATATATTGATTTATTTTGTTCTCTTATATATTTAATTCTTTCTTTGCTGTATAAATAACCATAACGTATAGCAGCCCCGGTAGCAACTTTTTCGCTAGGATATCCCTCTTCTTTGAAAAGATTAGTGAAATATTGTCCATTTGTGATAATTTTATCAGGGAAAGGCATACTATCATATTCCTTTTTTGAGAAAAAATAAGACAGCAGCATTATTGGTGCTGTAGAATGCTGATAACCAAAAAGTTTTGTTAAGGGATAATATTTCTTAATACCCGCACAAAGCAATTTTTCATCAATATAGTTCTCATAAAGATAGATACATGATTGAAAAGAGATGTTTGAATTACTTAAATTTCTCATTAAATCTGTATACAATAAAGCATCAATAAAACGTACTGTGTCTTTTTTAAAATCATCCTGTATCAAATAAGTAATATCTAAATCATTAAAAAAAGGATATGATTCTAAAACTGAGAGATTTATGAAAAATTTTGAAAGTATATTTATCTCAGTTAAATATACATGAGGTATTATAAAAGGTTCGTTTGAGTTAATTATTTGTTCAAGGATTTTTTTGTTAATATTGATGATATACGGTAAAATTACAAAATGTTTTTTTCCTAACTTCAATTCCTTATTTAAGTTACCAAAATAAGCGCTTTTATACTGGCCCTTTGAATCGAATGAACGATAATCGATCCAATCTCGCAATATGATCAATGGTTTTTTTTCTAAACATGAATATCTGTGTCTATTTAATTTATAATATTTGATAATTATAATAATATAAATATTTTTTGATATATAATATATTTTTTGAAGGATATTTTTAATTTTATCTTTAATAGCATTAGTTAAATCATGTAGCCGGTTATCAGCGTTCTCGATTTTATAGAGATCGGCAAAATTCTTTATAATAGCTTTTCTTAAGGCACCATTTTCTACAAATATTACTAAATGTGTGAATTGATTTTTTTCTAATAGTTCTTTGCAGATTTGGAGATAACAGATATGTAAAAGAACCGTCGAAATGAAGGGATTTTTTTCAGATATAGTTGTGGCCCACCAATTTGCCGACCCATTATTTAATTCGCCAACATAATCGATATATTTACTTCTAAACAAATGGGCAGTTTCTTGAAGTCTGGAGGCGATATCAATTTGTTCACCCTTTTTTCCTATCCACTTCTCAATATCAATTGCATTAATTACATTTTCTCCCAGATATACCCAATTAATATGATTATAATTATTAATTAACTTTAATACCTTAGAGCTTCTGGATTTTATTGGAGGAGATAAGATTATGCGATTTTTCACATTCATATGATCAAAAATTTATTTAATATGTTACTTCATATATTTATAGCACTAAATTTTTCAGCATCAATTTCATGAATACATTCTAACAGTCCCTGCCCTATATCTGTATAACAATTCGTAGTCAATTTTTTCCCTATTTTGGGAATATAAGAGTAAGGAGTAATACTGTAATGATTAAGATTTGTCACATGTTGATATGAGACATCTATAGAATAATCACTTAAAATTTCTTTTATTGTGGAGAAAAGTTGCTTCAATTTTATAGGATGATGACCTGTTATAATTAAATATCTGTTCTTAAATTCAGGTTCGAGTATTTTTACAGTCAATCTCGCTGCATCGCCCACATGGATATATTCCCTTAATTCTTCTCCATCAGCCGTAGCGATTATATTTTTATCATTCAATGCCTGAAGAAGATATCTATAAATGCTATTTCTTTTATCTGCCCTCGGACCATAAAGAGTTCCATATCTCAGAATGGTAAAATTCAGTCCATATCGAATATGAAACTCTTCGATATAAAGTTCCGAAGCCTGTTTACTGCAACGATAAAATCCACCTTTATCGCTATAAACGTAAATTGTACTGGCATATATAAACCTTTTAATAGCTGTCCTTCTACATGCCTCAAGAATATTGATTGTTCCTTCTATATTTAATCTCACGGTTTCTATTGGCTTGGTTGTTGCATCATCTAGATCTGCTATACCGGCAAAATTATAAACATAATCGCATCCATCAATTGCTTCTAATACTTCTTCGAAATTTAGTATATCGCCAACCACCATTTCTTGCTCTGTTTTTAAATACGGTGAGGGCTTAAGATCGAAAATCTTCACGTTGTAACCAGCCTCTGTCAAAGCATCTGCCACATGGCTTCCCAGAAATCCACTACCGCCAAAAACAATAGCTTTCATTTTTCTATCTCCTTAATTTTATCTTTAAGTTGTATAAAGTCATGTATTTTAGGTACATTAGAATCGATGAGGTATATATTTTCTGGAGTAACCCTCAAAATAAAATGAATCCCAGTTTCTTCAGCGGCCCTCTTATCAGACTCTGCATCTCCTATAAAAACGACTTTATCTTTCTCTAAGTTATATTCCTTTAAAATATTATTGACAATTTCTGTTTTGGTAGCTGGGGTTCCGAAAACACTAATAAAGTATTTAGATAATCCCTTGAAATAAATAATATCATCAAGTTCTTCTTGAGGAGTACCCGATGCTATAAATAGCAAGTATTTTTTATGATCATTATTTAAAAATTCTTTCATGCCTTTTACGAGAGGAGCTTTCTTTATCTCATCAAGTACAATATCTGAAAATTGCCTCCCAAGTTCTGAACTAATTTCTTGAGAATAAGGTACTTTAAGGATGTTTTCATAAAAATATTTAAATTTAACATACCTTGATACCCCCATGTTTTTAATGTGATACGATACTATTTCATCGACTTTATTAGGCCATTTTGAGAAGAGTTTTCTGAAAGCTTCCGTTTTAACCTGAGCAGATTCAACAATTACGCCATCAAAGTCGAAGATGATTGCTTTTATCATTCAAAAACCCCTATGACAGTACATGGTGCACTGTCTATTCCCTTTATTAATAACGGAAAAACCCATACATCTTTTAATTTTTCCAAGCTTGCCTGCAAATTCATATCTTCAATAATCAGAATTGGATTTCCATTGCCATCAGGGTCGAGAAATGCACAGTGTGACTTCCTTCCTTCATCCCTATCCGTATATGAAGACAAAGATACAAAATCAAACCCGATCGCCCTCAAAGACGGATAGTTCTTCCTCAGCCACAATGCAGCATCAGATTTTATCCCTGGGTTGTCGATGCTGTATTTTTCTTTTCCTCTCCATCTTTGAAATCCAGTCTTAATTAACAACAGGTCGGTATCTGTATTTATTTTATGCCTCTGTAAAATGTCAACATCAATAAATTTACCTTCTTCAGGTGGAATCTCAATAACTTGAGATTTTTTAAATATCCAATGTTCCGCTTGAAAATCACAAATAGAGGGAGCATTGAAAAAAAAATGCGCCGGAGCATCTATATGCGTTCCCCAGTGGTTTTCCATTGTGAACTGATAAACATTTGCTGAATCGCCTTTTGAAATGGACTTTATAGGAGTAATATTAAGAGAGACTCTATTATTCCCATAAGTGGGTATTTCATCTTCTAAATAATGTGATAAATATATATATTTCATTTGTAGTCTCAGTCTTTTCCTCTAAATCTTTATTTCTTCAATCCTGACAACAGGTTTTCCACAGCCTGTTTTTCCATCTCTATTCTGGATTCTCTTGCATAAGAACCAATATGTGGAGTTAAAATAATATTATCCAGTTCAATAAGGCTTCCCTTATACGGCTCATGCTCAAAAACATCAAGTGCAGCACCTGAAAGATGGTACGATTTGAGGGCCCCATAAAGAGCGTTCTCATCAACAACTCCTCCACGCGAAACATTAACTAACCAGGAGCCTTTTTTAATCAATTTGAATTCTTTCTCCATAATTAATGGTTTATTATCCTTTACAGATACATGCAGTGATATGATATCTGCCCAGCAAAGCAACTCTTCCAGAGACAATCTTTTTAACCCTAACAATCCATCCTTCACATAAGGGTCTGTGTATGCTATTTCACAGCCGAATGGTTTTAATAATTCAGCAACCTTTTTACCTATTCTTCCAAATCCCACTATACCGACATTCTTGCCATATAAAAGACTCCCCATCCTTTTTTCCCACTTTCCTACTCTTAACTCTCGATCCATTTGAGAAAACATTCTTAATAAATCAAGCATTAACCCAACTGTTAACTCAGCGACAGCTGACGTTGGTCCATCAGGAGTATTAAAAACTTTGATTCCAGACGACCTTGCAGCCTCTAGATCAACATTATCCATTCCAGTGCCAACCCTCGAAATAACTTTCAGGTTGGTTAGTTTTTTTATAATTTCTGCATCCAGTGTTTCTGTGCCGGCAACAATACCCATTACATCCTTGCAGAATTCAATGATCTCCTCTTTTTTAAGTTTCCTTCCATACGGATTAAATGCTATTTCAAATCCATTCTCTTTCAATAAATTTAAAGGCATCTCATCATGATCACCAAAAGATGTTGTTGTGATTGCAATTTTATTTTTCATTTGTGGTTCCCATTTTTGTTCCATCGATTGCAAAAATAATTTCAATGATTTCCTGCTTTGGCTTGGTTTATATCTTTTTTGCTACTTAATGGTAAGTGACTATATCAATAAAAAAACCATTTTTTATTATCCTTTTTATAATAATAAGAGCCAGTCAATCTACGATTACAATATAGACATTCTTCTGGAAGCAACATTTTATTATTTTCTTTTTTTGCCAAAATAAACTTTCTTCTCATTTCCAAAGCATACCTATTATTAACAGGATTGTAATCAAATTCGTCGAATTTTCCAATTTCTTTATTCCACGGCAAATGACAGCAGGTTGACAATATACCCGACGGACTTAAACTTAAATGCTTGTCTAAAGACTCACAATAGTATTGCATATATTTATCATGCAGAGGCGGCTGAATTATAATATCTATGCCGTATCCTGTGTTTCTCATAATTTCTTGGTATGCAAATGGCATCTCTTTAACTGTATTAGTAGATAATTTATTATCTAGATTTGCCAAATGCAACGTAGTAACATGACAGTAGTCTACATTTAATTCTGTTGCCAAACTGATCATTTCTTTAATATTCGCAAGATCATCTGCATATACAACAAAACTTAATCCAACAGTTGTTTTTCCCTTGAGGATAGTAGCAATTTTCTTTATATTTTGGCATATTAAATCAAATTTGCACTCTTTGATTCCTTTTTTTCGTACATAATTAAATTCATCTGCTGCATCAAGTGAAATATGGATATTTGTTAAAATATTTTGTTCTAATATTTTTTTTACAATATATTCATCTTGTAAACTTAAACCATTTGTTACCACTTGTATTCCTTTAAGCTTGTGAATTGGCAAAAGATTTAATAGTTCAAAAAAATTGGGGTGCAGTAAAGCTTCTCCCCCACCACAACTCATAGAAACAATAGAGCTACTAAATTTTGAGACAAAAATTTTGTTTAATAATTCTTCCGATACTAACTCTTTTTGATTAAATGCATGTTCCTTCTGAATAAAATAACAATGAGGGCAGGCGGCACGACATTTCAGAGTAAATGCTAAAGTAATATGTTCCGGTAACTCCACATGTTCATTCTTAAAATAATCTTGTCTTCTGATATTTCGTTTTATCGTTCTATAGTAAGGCCCTAAATGTTTTTTTATTTTATTTATCATACATTTTACCTTCGATCTCATTTATAGATGTCCAATTTCATTGGAACATATTTGATATATCACAGCATTGTTTAAAGATTTTGCATTTTGTGATGAGCATGAGCAAGTGAAGCTTTTAGGAGATAATTATCTGAAATCGATATTGATCAACTGGAGAGCATTTCAAGCCGATAGTAAAAGATATATCAACAATGAAAGTGAGAAGGGCGGATTTCCTAAACATCGATCAGGCACGAATTACTGACTCTCAAGAAACAAGGGACAATATATCGAATTGTCATATGAAAAAAATTCAAAAATTAATAAATATCTAGAAAAGTAGGGAGTAGCATCATTAGGATTTACAATACACCCAGAATTCAGGAAAAATTAAAGTTAATCGAAATCTCATTAATCATTTTTTTTTGCAATCACTCTCATGTGAGAACTTAAATCATTCCTCCCAATCCATTCCTGAAGTTCACTTTTACAGATTTCATTTTTAGAATAAGCAACAAATTCCCAAAATCTACCTAAATCCATTTTACTAGATTTAATCATCCCTTCAACTATGTCCCAGTCCAGCTTTCCCGGTGTGGTAACTTCAGCCTTGATAAAACCACAACTTGCTAGTAATAAAGAAATGGATTTTGGATTGAAAAAATTTAAGTGATGTGGTGGACTGATGCTTTTTGAATTTTCCCAGAGTAATTGAATATCAAAACCCTGTCCATTTAATGTAGTCAATAATAAATACCCGCCCGGCTTGAGCAAAGAACCGATTCTCTCTAAAAATATTCCCGGATCGAATAAATGTTCAAATAATTCAAACGCTATAAGCAGATCAAATTGCCCTCTGTAATCTGATACCTCTTCTGCGGGCAGATTTTGCACAATAAAACTTTTTTGTCGGCATATCTCTGCCATTTCTAAAGACGGCTCAATTGCAACATACTCAGAATCCGGCCAAATCTTTCTTAACTCTTCAAGGAATATTCCGAATCCAGCCCCGATGTCTCCAATTAGCCATGCAGGGTCATCTCCAAATTTTTCTCTAATAAAATCAGCACGTGGTTTAAATAGTTTCTCTCTTCTCGCCTCTGCAACAGGCTTAAAAAATCCATTCACCCAGAATTGGGTAGATGGAGATTGAACATAAAATCGTTTAAGCGCCTCAAAAGAGGGGCGTGGATTTACAAAAAGAGTATTACATTTTTTGCAGGATACATATTTAAAACCAAGCTTTTCAAATTCCTCTTTAAATTCCGGACTTTTGCATGCAGGACAGTTAATTATCTCAAACGAGGATCTATTAACGAAGAATGTATCTATATCTTGTTCAACAAGCTGTAAATATTTATCAAAAGTCTCCCTTTTCCTTATATCCTCTTCTTTCATGTTATCTATATTGCTCTATTAATTGATCATTTTCCATTAATCTTTCTACTTTTCGTAGATCTTCAATGGTATCCACGCTATATGTTTCGCATTTCGTCTCTACCATCTTTACCTTATAACCATGCTCCAGAACTCTCATCATATCAACCGATTCAACAATTTCAAGAGGAGTGGGCGAAAGTTCATTGAATTTGATCAGGAAATCTCTTCTGAAAGGAATTATACAAACCTGTTTATACATTGGAACATTTTTCGCGCCTTTTTTCCATGAGGGAATTGGTTCTCTTTAAAAATAAAGTGCAAAATCGTTCAAATCAGTTACTACCTTCACAGTATTTGGGTCATCATGCTCCTGCCTTGATTTTATCGATGCCATGAGATTTGTGACATGAATGTTCTCATCTTCCTGTATAGGGCTTATGGCCTCATCTACCATTTGTGGGAAAATCATGGGTTCATCACCCTGTATCATAACCACAATATCCACATTCTGACCTGCCGCCCGCTCGAACTTCAACATTGCCTCAGCCGTTCTATCGGAAGCCCTTTCGTGGGTATTAGCTGTCATAATAGCTTTTCCACCTATCGATGCAATATATTCTGCAATATCTTCATCACATGTCGCCACATACACATTATCCAAGGTTCTACTCATCTTGCTTCTAAAATATACATGCCCTACCATCGGAATACCACAAATTTTTGCCAGTGGTTTTCCAGGAAATCGGCTGGAAGCCATTCTAGCTGGAATAACGCCTATAATTTTCATTCTTAATCCTTCATTTTCTCATCGATCATTGTAATCCTTCTCTTAATAATTTTAGCTGCTCTCTGCAGGATGTTCCCAAAAATAATGAATCTAAGCTGAAGGCTATAAAAGTATATCCTTTTTTGATACTCTCATTAACCAATTGGTAATCAGGTTGAATAACATGTATTCCAAGCGGTACATTCATTTTCCTGCAAATCTGTTCGACTTTTTTTAGTGCTACAAGTACATCAGGATGACTGAAGTTCCCCGGTACTCCAAGCGAGCCCGAAAGGTCATAGGGTCCGATTATACAGCCATCGACACCTTCTACTGATAGTATTGATTCAAGGTTGCGTACAGAATCAATATGCTCCACCTGAACGATAACCACTGATTCTCCATTAACCGTGGCCGCATAATTATCAAAATCAAAACCATATCCCTGCGCTCTTGACAGTCCGACACCACGTGTTCCAATCGGTGGATATTTTACTGCCTTTACTGCAGCTTCAGCCTGATCTTTAGTATTTACCATCGGAACAATCACGCCATATGCACCTGAATCCATTACGCGCTTTATTAAATTTGGATTGTTCTCACCCACCCTCACAAGTGGAATTACCCCTTTGCCTTCAATAACCTGGATTTGCTGTTGTGCAATATCAAGCGTTATCACACTGTGCTCCATATCGATGGTGAGCCATTCAAAACCTGATTGGGCCATTATTTCAGGGATGTTTGTATTGGCAAGTGTTATCCAGCTTCCGAGGGTCAATTCGTTATTTTTTAATTTATTTTTTAATGGATTTTTCATTTATGCTCCAAGTTTATAATATTTAAGTTAGAGTCTGCCGTACTATCCTTTTGCTCTTCTAAATCTTCCAGATCGATTTTGCCGTAATCACGAACTATGCTGTCTAATATCTAGGTTCTATGAATCGAACCTATCATGATATTTGCCTCCATTAACTCATTAATAAACTTTTGTATTTGATATTTGATTGATGCATTAATTATATGGATTGAAATCCGTAATTGCTCAAACCTACAAGTTATCCAAATCTCCTTCTGATTGTTCTCATAATTTCTCTCCTCTCTGTTCCCAAAAGCCACGGCATTGCCCATATCATCCCCGCTATTAAGAAGCAATATAGTACAAAGGAAATGCCTCCTCTGAGAAAAAGAGTCAGTTGCATACCGAAGGTCATGATCTTTACGACCTCATATGCTAACCAACCTAATAATACTGCACCACCAAGTCCGATAACCTGAAATATCCAATCGAATTTCCAGCCATAAATTCGGGAAAGCCACCAGGCGGATATATCCACACCTATCAACTGTAATATCACCATTTTTATAGCCATGCCTGTGGAGCCAAGTGCAAGACCAGGGATAAATGCCTCTGTTGGCGCTATGACAAAATAAGTAACAGGAATACTTATCAACATGAATACTACCCCTATTATGCTGTAGGGTCTTGTTTTACCTATTGCAAAATACATGGTTCCAACGATCTGTCCAATAGATTGATGCACAGGATATAAGAACATAATAGCCAGTGCTGGCACTGCAGCTGCATATGCAGTACCAAGGGTTACATTTATAATTTCTTTACTCCAAGGAATCAAAAACCCACTTATTATTGCACCCAGCATGAACAATGAACGAGATACTTTACTGTAAAGCATTTTGACACGCTCAACATCTTGTCGTTCATGCGCCTCTGCAATCTCTTTCCAAAATATTTGCAAAATAGATGTGGTTGCAAGGAGACTGATAGTTGCAAACTGAGACCCTATTGAGTAATAACCTTGTTCTACAGATCCGCTATAGTTTTGAAGCATCCAACGATCCGCAAACTCATAAAAAAATCCTATAACTGAATAAACTAGCAGTGGGGCACAATAGATACTATACTCTTTTAACATTTCACGAAATACAAATGGCGACTTATCTGAATCTAAAACATTTTGTTCACGCTTGCTCCAGATTAAAGAATAAGAAAAAAACAGAGCAAATATGTATTCAACAATAATAAGTGAGAATATCAGGTATATAGATAGTGCCTGTAATTTCCAGAAAATGAATATCAATAACAGATAAACCACTGAAATTCCAATATTCATTCCCTGCACACGTTGAGTCATTCTGGATGCTTCGCCAATCTGAGTAAGTGTCTGCCAGGCTTGTTGCTGAAGAAAAACTGCTGCAAACGAAAGTAATATCAGTCCTCTATCGAGACCCAACCATATCTTGTTCAACCAGGTAAGTGGCAATAATCCTATTGCAATGACCATTATTATGAATTGGAATCCCTTCCAGCTAATGTAGCTTAATAGGAAAGGAATTGCACGTGGTCTTTGAGAGATAAAAGTATAAAACGCGCCAGAAGTGCCCAGATCAAATAATCGTCCAAGAGCGAGGAAGCTCCCCAATAAAAATATATAATTTCCATATTGTTCAGGTCCTAAACCGCGAGCCACAAGCAATCCAGTGATGAATCCCAAGCCGCCTCGAAGGATGTTAGCAATAACTGTGGCTGTAAATCTTGAACGAACCGATGGTGGCAAGCTCCTCCTTTCAATCTATTTTTTTAATTCGATTCGCAAATATCTGCCAAAAAGGTAATTCCTCTGAACCTGTCTTCTTGATGTAAGAATGTTTATATTTCATATATGCTTCTTCATCAATAGAGAGTTCCCTATCCCAATTACTTTCTATCAGATTGTCTATATTTATTGGCTTTTTCCCAAGCTGGGAAGCCATCAATTCTATGGTTGGCCCAAACCAATTTTGTTGAAATATATTTGAAGTTATAAAGATTATAGGCTTATGAAATAGAACAGCATAATTGATCGCAGTACTTGAGTGACATATGATAAACCTTGAATTTTTGATCAATTCCACTGTTTTTCCTTTAATAATAATTCTTCCACCAAAATAATCCGGGTGAATTTCGTAATCAGATCTTGGATGGGCCGCGATTATAATACTTGCTCCTGTCTCTCTTTCAATTAAATCAAAGAATTTACGAATTTTCGGATAATATTCTTCGGGCGTTGAAGGAGGTGATAGCCCTGAGTGAATATAATCTGGATGAAATGGCAAATACTGGTCAAGGAAAATTCCTTGATTCATATCATTTTGAGCAGGTTTATTGCATTCGTTCAAATAAATATCATAATCTAACGTATGTAACCAAAGGATTTCTGTTTTATCGCTAATAGGATATTTGTAATTTGTCGATTTTGTTCCGCCAGCTAATACGATGCAAGCTGGTCGGATACCAATGCAGTTATGAGGAATACGATTAAAAATTGCATAGAATATTTTGCTAAGGGTCGCTCTCTTTAGCTTATCGAGATAATAAACAGGGTCTTTTTTGATATTAATCATTGGTAGGGCATTAGCCATTAATACGCAGTAAGGAACCTTAATTTTGGAAAGTGCCTTATAAACAGCAAATGATCTAAATTGATACCCGATCATACAAACAATGAAAGTGCTGGGCGTAAGTTTCGAAATATCAGATAATGCTTCCTTCCATGTTAGAAATGAGTGGCATTTTTCCCAGTTTATTGGATCAGGTATTTTTACTTTTTTGTAGACCTGTGGCTGCAAAAAAGGGGTGAAGTCCCAGACTTCAACTTCAAATCCATTTTCCTGCAGAGTATCGATTCCAAATCTATCATAGTCTCTCTGGCCAAAAGGATACTCAAAAAGAAAAATGACTCGTTTAATCAATTTAACTCTCCATTTTATATGTTATTTTAATCACATAAATTGACTTTGAACAGCCATTTTTTCAGAAAAAAAATTCATTTCCGTAATAAACATTCGGCAAATCTGAAATCAATCTCGGTGTCTATATCTATCGATCTTTCTATTGGCATCTGGTATGCAAAGGTATCATTTCCAAAAAAACTTTTATTAATCTTCAAATAATCGGAATAAGCTAAATAAATGGCACCATTTAATCTATAGAAAGTTGGAAATTCTTGTCTATTTTTATCCATAGTTTCCATTCTTATAAAATCTTTCATACAGCTGTCATGCGGTAGAATATTTGACCAGTAAGGATGATGTTCAGTCTCACAAACCGATACAATAGATCGGGCATTTTTCTGGAACAATAGTTCAATTGAATTGTCAATATCTTTAGATATTCTATTTGGAGATGTTGGCTGCAGTAAAAGTATTAAATCGTATGGCGTATTATTTCTCTCTATCCAATCTATAGCGTGCAAAACAACATCAATTCCTTTCGCCTCATCAGAAGCCAGCTCTTTTGGCCTGACGAATGGTACTTTAGCGCCGTATTTTTTAGAAACTTCTGCGATCTCTTCATCGTCAGTACTTACAATAACTCTATCAAGATACTTGCTCGACAAAGCTTGCTCAATTGTCCAAGCTATTAATGGTTTACCAAGTAATGGTCGTATGTTCTTTCCCGGCAAGCCTTTTGAACCCCCTCTCGCCGGGACCAGCCCGAATATAGTTTTTCCGTTATACATTGGATAATTCCTTTAAACTTTTATTATACTCATCCCACTGCCCAACATCAAACCATCCTTCATTTATAGGGTAAACTGAGACTTTCCCTTTTTTTGAAGCTAGTTCTATAAGTATATTCATGTCTATCGGTCTATCTCTTTGAACCAAAGATATAACTTCAGGTTCCATGACATAAATTCCGGTGTTTATAAGGACATCATAATTGGGTTTCTCAATAAAATTCTTTAAAATACCATTATCCATTTCCAAAATGCCGTAAGGAATTTTCACTTCCTTATGACATCCAATCAAGGTCATGAGATTGTTATTTTCCTTGTGCCAATCCATGATGTCTGCATAATCTGCGTTTAAGATTATATCACAATTTGAAACAAAAAAAGTATCATTTAATTTATCTCCCAGCAAAGAAAGACTGCCAGCAGTCCCCATATAGTTGTCTTCTTCAACCCAGTCAATATTATAAGGAAAATTATTTTCCCTGAGAAACATCTTTATATATTCTTTCTTATAATTAAGTGTAAAGATAAAATTCTGAAATCCATAATTATTGAATTTCTCCATTATTATTTCTATTATTGGCTTTTCACCGATTGGGATCAATGGTTTGGGTAAAATTTTGGTGAAAGGATCAAGCCTAGTTCCCTTTCCTCCCGCCATTATAACAACAGGATTTGAAAAATGCTGCTTTTGTTTTAATTTTTCCTTTTTACCAAATATATCTGCCCATAATATTACATATATAATGCGTCTGTCTCTATCTAAAATAGGTATTTGTTCTATCTTTTTTTCAAGCATTATCGTCTGAGCTTTTTCTTTTTTGTCAGGCTCATTATAAAAGATATAACTAAATCGCTTGCACATCACATTTTCGACTTTATCGCTAAATTTAAGCCCATTTATAAGACCTCTTCGAATGTCCCCATCAGTAACAGTCCCTAAAAGAACTTCACTTTCATTAACAATGAAAAGTATCTTTTCAGCAGTATCATTCAGTTTCTGCATAGCCTGTTTGATGCTCAAATCAATAGGAATTAAGAGAGAAATCAGTTTTGCTTTTTTCATGGTTCAAATATCTCATAAATATTAATTTTGCAGATTTTACATTTCAAAATAATTCCTGGATATATAAATAGGTGTCTACGATTATTGATGATATCGATCATTTCTTTATTTACTTCTTTGAATTTTTTTCGCATATCTCCGAGTTTCTCATGATTCGTAATGATCTTTGAACCTTACAACTTCAAGAGAGATCAATTGGCCCACTTTACTTTCAAAAGTCTCATGTTCGAAAAGTTCAAGGTACTCTAATTTGAAAAAATCATCAATATTTGTCAGATTATATTCTCCATGATTAATAACTACCTGGAATTCTGGGTCTCTTAGTTTATAATCGTTCATATTATAATAAGCATTTAGATATGGTTTATATGCATCCATTTTCTTAAAATCATTCAAGTTCTCACCAAAACGCTTTTCGTCATTAAATGAGTATTTCAAGAGTCCTGTATATTCGTAAAATCTATAGGTTCTATCTTTTGCATTAAAATCCAAAGTATTGTCTTTAAAGAGAAATGTAGTATTGTCTCTAATATCATCATTTGCTTTTAGATTTTCGATTAAAGATAATTGTTTATACCAATCTTTTTCATATTCAATATAATTATTAATATTAGCATTTATGAATAATAGAATAAGAACCGAATATATTAAAATACGAACGTTAACATTTACTCTCAATTTGTTAGAAATTATTTTAATTCCATAATATAATATGAAGCTCGAACCGAGAGGCACCAAGAGTTGATTTCTACTGTTCCAATCGTATAAACTCGGTAAATGATTTGTTACAATATATGGATAAACGGCTATAAAAAAAGATAACACGCCCATTGCAAACAACCAAATATCTTTGTTATTTTGTTCTTGATAATTTATTTTTTGCTTCGAAATTACTAAGGCAAGTATTGCTACAAATATTATCAATATGAAAGGCGATAGCGAGTGCAACGATGCTTTTAATACTTCGATAAAAGATAGGTTAAATGAATCTGATAAACTTTTATATGTTAGTGGTAGCCACAAGTCTTGTAAGCTAAGTTTATTATACCCTTGATAAAACCCATATGGTACAAAATAAATGCTTTGTATTATCCAAAAGACTACAGGAAGCAATAGAAAATCAATATATTTTAAGGCTCCTTTCATCAACGAAGCTAAAGAATTAATATAGACTTTTTCGTTATAGATAATATATAGGATTACTAAACAATAAAAAATCAAGAGTGATTTTATAAAAAAAGAGGAGAATAAAATAGGTAGGGACAAAAATCTCAAAAAAATATTTTTACTTATCGAATATTTAGAAACAACCCAGAATCCAAGAAAAAACAAAAAATAGCTTAAAGCATAGGGAACGGTAATCAGGGCAATTCTTGCACTATTGACGGGAAATAAAGCAAAAAATAAAACTATGAAGAATCTAGAAGTGGAATCTATCTCTCTTATATTTTTTAATATACTATTCAAAAATAATGCTGATAAAAAAAATGCCAGGAAGACTGATAGTCTATATAAAAATATACCATTCTCAAATGAAAGGAGAAAACCATGAAAGTAGCCAACCCATATAGCACCATTTTGCCAAAAACGATCTATAGTAATTGCTTTATCTACGTTGTATAATACCCAATCATCCCAATAAATCCCTCCGTTAAGAAGAATCAAACCATGTGCGAAAGTGTATAGGATAAGTATAAGGAAATAATCTTTTTTGAAAATATTAAGCATAAAATCTTTCTATAGTTTTTATTATTCTTCCAATATCTTTTTTTCCCAATTCATAATACATCGGTAGCCTGATAAGTCGCTCACTTTCTATCGTGGTCCATTTATCCTCACCAGAAAAAGAACCAAACTTCATTCCAGCTTCTGAACTGTGAAGAGGAACATAATGGAATACACCCAATATTCCATTTTTTTTTAAGTACGCCAACAGGTTGTTTCTTTCATTGATATCTTTTACTTTAATAAAGAACATATGCCCATTATGTTTGCATTGATTTGGGATAAAAGGTAGCTCTATTAGACCTTTAATAGCTAGCGGCTTAAGACCTTCATAATATAGATTCCAGTTTTTCAATCTTTTTTCAGTAATCCCTTTTGCCTTTTCAAGTTGGGCATACAAAAAGGCGGCATTAAGTTCACTTGGAAGATAAGACGAGCCTATATCAACCCAAGTATATTTATCAACTTGTCCTCTGAAAAATCTTGAACGATTTGTCCCTTTTTCTCTAATTATTTCTGCTCTAGCTTTAAATTTTTCATCATTCAATAAGATGGCTCCACCTTCACCACAATGACAATTTTTGGTTTCGTGAAAGCTGTAACAACCAATATGACCGATTGTACCTAAAAATCTGCCTCTAGAAGTGCTAATCAAACCTTGCGCAGCATCCTCTATGACCAAAAGATCATATTCCAAAGAGATCTCCATTATGGGCTCCATTTCACATGCAACACCCGCATAATGAACTGGAACTATCGCTTTCGTTTTATCTGTAATGGCTTGTTCGATAAGTGTTTCATCAATATTCATGGTGTCCGGCCGAATATCTATAAAGGCTATCTTCGCACCCCTCAATGCAAATGCATTTGCTGTGGAGACAAAAGTGTAAGAAGGCATTATCACTTCATCACCTGGCTTGAGATCTGCCAGAATAGCAGCCATCTCCAGCGCAGCCGTGCCAGAATGTGTTAGTAATGCCTTCTTGCAGCCAATCCTTTTTTCTAGCCATTCATGACATTTCTTTGTAAAAGGGCCGTCTCCCGAGAGATGACCATTGGCATGCGCTTGGCTGATGTATTCAAGCTCTTTTCCAGTCATGTATGGTTTGTTAAAAGGGATTTTCATGATTTATTCACTAATTCTTGATTATTTTTTTGGTAATTGACCAGATAACTTCAAGTTTTTTTTATAATATTGATAATATGAGATTTAAGAATTAAATACAATTACTCCAAGAACAATCAGGCACATGGCTTGCAACTTGTTCCTGCTCATTTCTTCTTTAAGCACAACTCTGGATAAAATCATTACTACAATATAATTTAATGAAGTTAGAGCATAAAATACTTTTAGGTCTATTCCTTTCAATGCCAGCACTGAGCTAATCGTTACAATAAGAAATAAGAAATACCCGGTTGCTGTTGCTGGATTAAAATAAATTCCAAATAGAGTGTTATCATTGTGCGCTCCAATTTTAATAAGTGTTTGGCCAACTCCTGTAAGCAGGATGCTCAGCATCGCGAACAAGTAATAAATCATCACTTCCATGCTTCATCCTTGGAAAGAAAATATATGCCGCATGAGATAATCCCTAGCCCAATAATGTTTGCAATGGTAATACTTTCTTTAAATAAAAAAAGGCAGGGATTAATATAACAAAGTTTACTAGTCTCATGAAAGGATACGCAAACGATAAATGGTAATGTTTCAGAGCCTGTTGCCAGACAATGGCTTGCAGTAGCGTGCAGACTATTGAAAAGATGTAGAATATATTTGGAATGATAGCTATAATGGTGAAGCTATCAATTGTCATGGAAGCAAATTTTCCAAAAATACCACCCATAGTTTGGAATAACATCGATAAAATTATGAAAATGAAGTTAAAATACAATTTCATGATTCATTAAATTACTTCTCCTTTTAAATATTAATGATAATCGGGACAAATTTTTGCACCATCATTTCCATAGGAGATTCTCACAATTATTCAGATAGAACTTTCTATTTGCTTTCACGCCATCCCCAAATATAATAAGGAGCATCAGGCCCGACATGAAAAAGTAAATCAAGTATTGTAACTTCATGAACAAATGGAGGATAGAATTGTGGGTATTCTGGATAGCCGACGTAATTTTTGTATATCAATTTTATCCCAGCATCCTCAAATCTTTGCGTATCTATATAATTTCGAGCTGAGGGTCCGGATATATAAATATCTGCCCCAGTTTTCTTTATCAGGTCCATCAGGTGATCAAGTTTATTGCCTGTTGCATTATATTCACGAGAGTCCCTGAATTCAGTTTGTATTCCAAGAAACTCTGTAGAAATTGATCTAATAAGAAATTGGTTTAGTTCTGATAAATACTTCCATTTTCTATCAAGATAAACAGATTTGAAAAATTCCTTGTATACTTTGAAGTATGGCGCTTTGGCATAAAATCGTTCGAGTGTTTTCCAATGTTTGTTGGCCCAAGATTCATCACTTATTTGAACTTCATAAATTAACCTGTCTTGGTCAGAACCAACGGGAACAGTCAGCCACAATGTAGAGTTTGGTTTTTTTATTAAATTACGATTTCTCCATTCTCTATGAGTGTATTTAACATCATCAAAAAAAATAAATAAATCAACATCATGAATAATGTCAAAATAGCCTTTCCATGGAATATAGTTTGATTGAATGATTGCTAATTTTTTACTCACTTATATTACACCCGTTATGAATGTTATTAATATGCCGGAAATCCATTAACTAACAATATAGGTCTTACTATATATTTTATAGTATCAATATTATTTTAGAAGAAATTGAGTTCTAAAGGTAGTCTGAACTTTTTCTCAATATATAACCTCCAACAATTCTGGTGGATTGTAAACCACTCTCAATAACTTCGAATCCATGTCGTTTCGATAGAGAATCAACAAACTTGTTGTCTATCAAGTGTAGGTAGTCAGGTAAATTTTGTTGTTTCTTTATATTTTTTGCTTCAAGAGTGCTATTAAATTTTCGGTACAAAATATTCTCTGTTATTGGAGTTGAATTAAGATATATTTCATTAAACTCATTCACATTTAAAAAATTATAAGGCGTTATGGCAGAAAGAACAAAAATCCCATTCAAGTCTAAATTTCTATGAACCAAACATAAGAATTTTGATAACATGTCGGGAGAGAGAAAATGTATAACTCTAAACGCTGAAACAAAACTATAATTATTATCGGTTTCATCTAAAAAATCAAACATATTCTGTAATCTTGTTTGAATAAATCCCTTTACACTTTGTAACTTGAGTTTCATTTTCTCGTTTTTATTAACCCTCTCTATGATATTAGTGACATCAAGACTTTCTATGTCTATATCCACTACAGTTACTGTTTTTCCTTTTAGTGCAACTGGAATTGCAAAGCGAAGTCCTCCTCCTCCAAGATCTAAAATATTTCCAGATTCAGGAAGATAATTTTCAATTACGAAATCGACAAAATTCTCATCATGCCCAGGAATATACTGAATGCCGGTACCTTTTATTGATGATTCTTTGCGCTCCCGAGAAATATACATAAATCAACCTTTTCATTAAATCAAATTATTTCTTTTCAAATCTATCTCTTCAGATATCACAAACAAGGGTTTTCTTGATGTTTTGAAGTTTATCCGACCTAAATATATTCCCAAAATTCCAAGTATGAGCATTTGCAACCCACCAAATGCTATTATCGCAGCCATGATAGATGTGTAGCCCATAACAGTGATTATTCCAAAAAATTTTTCTATTAAAATAATTAAAAGCCAAAAACTACCAATCATAAATGAAAATAATCCCATCCAGATGGCGATTTTTAGTGGTAAATCCGAAAAAGTAATAAAAATATTTATAGTGTGTACCAACAGTTTTCGCAAATTATAGTTACTATTCCCATATTTTCTTATTCCATGATTAACCGTAATAGTCGAATAATTATTTGTAACCCAGGATAAGTAGCCATCGATGAAAGGAAATGGCGAATCAAATTTAGTAAGGCTCATTGCAATATTTTTTTTAATAATACGCAAAGAGGTATATTCATGATTCAAATTAGGAATAGCTATACGAAAAAGTTTACGAGCGATATCTGAGGTGATATTTCGCCACTTAGAATGGGTTCTTTGGTTATAAATCCCATATACAAGATCGTACCCTTCCTGCGCCTTTGCGTACATTGCTGGGATATCTTCAGGCATGTGTTCCAAATCATCATCTATAGTTACGATCCAATCTCCATTGGCTTTAGAAATGCCACATATGGTTGAAGCATGCTGTCCAAAATTGCGGCTGAATTGGATACCTTTGACCCTGTTATCTAATTCAGCCAATTCCGCAATGATATCCCACGAGCGATCACCACCGCAATCTTCGACCAAGATAATTTCGAAGTCTTTAGTAGTTGTTTCCAATGATTCCTTTAAGCGTCTGTAAAGCTCATGCAGACTATCTTCAGCCTTATAGACCGGAATCACAACTGAAATATGCGGCATTATATGTCTCCATATTGCTTCTTATAAGAATTTGAATAATCTTTTGCCCGAACTGAATCGACCCATTCTTTGTGCCAGATATACCAGCCAACGAGATCGTATAATGCGTCCTCAAAAACAAACATGGCATGCCAGCCCAACTCTCTCTGCAGCCTGGAGCTGTCAATTGCATATCGCCGGTCATGGCCCGGACGATCTTTAACATAGCGAATAAGCTCGTGTGATGTTCCCTTCGGATTTCCGGTAATATCATCAACCGCATCGGCAATCATGTTCACAACGTACATGTTTTTTCGCTCATTGTTTCCGCCAATTGTGTAGGTTTCACCTGCAGATCCCTTCTCGAGTATCGTGAGCAGCGCCTCACAGTGATCTTCCACATGAAGCCAATCTCGAACCTGAAGTCCATCGCCATATACTGGCAATGGCTTACCTTCAAGAGCGTTGAAGATCATGAGCGGAATAAACTTTTCAGGGTACTGCCATGGCCCATAGTTATTTGAGCAATTGCTAATTATGGTTGGCAATCCAAAAGTATGGTGCCATGCCCAAACCAGATGATCCGATGCCGCCTTGGAAGCAGAGTAAGGGTTATTCGGCTGGTAAGGCGAGCTCTCATTGAAGGGCGGGTCATCTGGCCCCAATGCTCCAAATACTTCATCCGTAGATACTTGCAGGAAACATGCATCTTGTCTATCACCCCATGCTTTCCTGGCTGCCTCCAATAGAACAAGAGTTCCTTCAACATTTGTCTTAATAAACGCATGCGGCTCAAATATCGACCTGTCGACATGGCTTTCAGCAGCAAAATGGATCACTTTTGAAATCTGGTGCTTTTTAAATATGCTTTGTACCAGTTCAGTATCGCATATATCCCCTTTAATAAATTCAACTTTCGAAGAAGTCAGAATATCATCAATCCTGGCCAAATCCCCGGCATATGTGAGCGCATCCAAAACAATAAGCTTGGCATCAATACGCTCATGTGCCATACGAACAAAATTACTGCCGATGAATCCTGCACCGCCAGTGATCAACCATGCATTCATATTAATATCCTGTTATCGTTCTCCAGCATAAGTTGGTTTGCCTCGTTCAGCGAGCTGAATGTGCCTGCATCCGCCCAGCGCCCTTTAACAAAACTGTATTGCAACTGACGTTGCTGAATATATAGGTTATTAACAGAGGTAATTTCCAATTCACCGCGCAATGAGGGCTCGATCTTTCGAATCAAATCAAACACCTGGTTACCATACATGTAACACCCTACTACGACATGATTACTCTTGGGCTGAGCAGGCTTTTCTTCTATCTCAATAACATGTTTTTCATCAAGCGCTGCTACACCAAACCTCCTTGGATCATCGACCTCTTTCAATAACACTCTTGCACCGGAATCCTGTTCCAGAAAAGCCTGAACATGTGGTTTAATTGAATACTCAAAAATGTTATCACCAAGTAAAACAACAATTTTATCCCCTTTTGCAAATTGCTCACATAAAGAGAGGGCGTGGGCAATCCCAGATGCCTCCTCCTGCACCTTATAAGTAAAATTGCAACCAAATCGCTTACCAGAACCCAAAGAGTTTACAATATCACCCATATGATGAGTTGAAGTAATTACCATTATTTCCGTAATATTGGAACCCACTAATTGTTTAATCGGATGCCATATCATCGGTTCCTTGCCAACAGGCAAAAGATGCTTATTCGTGATTTCCGTGAGAGGGTTTAAACGAACTCCCTGGCCACCAGCAAGAATTATACCTTTCATGATAAAATCTCATAAAAACTTTTCTTAATCAAATTCTTAGATATCGAGATAGTTTTTAATTTTTCCACAATTTTTTCACTGGCGAACCCTTTACCATAAGGGTTTTCTAATCCTTTTAACGTACTTTTAAATTCTGAAGATAGAGCTTTATCAATAGCATTTTTTATATCTTCTTCCTTACATTCAGGCACATCCATTACATTTTGAGCGCGAATCCTTCCCGATTGCCTGTCCCCTATATTCACAACAGGCAGCTCAAAAGAAGGTGCCTCAACCAATCCGCTCGAAGAATTCCCCACCATTATATCCGCATACTTAAGCAACGAGAGATATTTTATTTGCCCGAGAGAAGTGAAAACTCTGCTGATATTTGGATTTTCATCAACAAATTCATTTATTCTTTTAATTATAATCCTTCCTCCTGTATCTGCATTAGGCTGCGTGAAAACCCAGAAGATATCGGGGAATTTTTTCAAAGCTTTCAGTATCTCTAATATCGGAACTTCTGCAGTATCTTTTTCAAGAGTTACAGGATGATATGTTACTACTCCCACCTTTCTATCGAACGGAATATCCAAGTCATCATATAGTTCATCTTTTTCCTTTAACTGCAGCCTGCGAATATTATCTACTGCGGGCGACCCGAAGCAATACACGTTCTGCGGTCGCTCACCCATCTGGATTATCCGTTTCCTGTAGTCTTCGACCGCAGGAAAATGTATATGGCTCATTTTTGTAATTGCGTGACGCAACTGCTCATCAAACGCCCCTTCTGTCGCCTCGCCGCCGTGGATATGCGCTACAGGAATTCGAAACGGGATGGCAGCGCCGACGGCTGAAAAAATCTCAAACCTGTCACCCAGAACAAGCAAAATATCAGGTTTCAGACGCTCATAGGCTTTTGCAAAACCGATCATCCCAAGCCCCATCGAGGTTGCAATCGCTTCTTCAGTATCAGAGGAGAGCAGCATCTCCACCCTCTCTGCAACAGGAAATCCATCTCGCTCGATTTCTCTTACAGTATTACCGAACTCGGGGGAAAGGTGCATTCCTGTGACTATCAATTGCAGCTCAAGCTCCGGGTCTTCATGGATACCTTTAATGATCCAGTAGAGCAATCCATACTCAGCCCTTGTCCCTGTAACTACAGCGATCTTACGCATCTTTAAGGTCTTCCCATTTCAAAACAGATTCAGCATTCATATTTTTTTTCGCCTGCATACCGATAATTAAATCCAAAAACTCTGGTTGAATCCCAGTTCCAGGTCTTTTAGTTGTAACGTCATTTGCTGCAATAGTTTCACCAGCTTTAACATCTCTGACTAACACGAGGCTTCTTCTCGCAATTTTTCGCAGTTCTGCTTCATTTTTTATTGGTTTTTTTATTCCATCCCCAAGTGCTTTTTCTACGTTTCTTATTGCACTTATCATTGCTCTCAATTCATCTGATTCAATGGATGCTTTATGATCCGGACCTTCCAGATCTCTATCAAGGGTAAAATGTTTCTCTATCACCTTTGCGCCCATTGCCACAGCAGCAATTGGGATTTCAACTCCGAGAGTATGGTCTGAGTAACCGACAGGTAATCCAAATGCCGCTTCCATTGTCATCATCGCCAATAAATTAGAATCTTCTTCTGATGCGGGATAATTTGATACGCAGTGCAAAAGAGTTAATACCGGTTTTTTATCCAATCTATCCCAGCTTTCATTTATCCAGATAACCGCTTTCTCAACTTCACCAAGATAAGACATGCCAGTGGATAGAAGGATGGGTTTACTCTTTGCTGCTATATGCTGAATAAGAGGTTTATTGGTAATTTCCCCGGACGGAATCTTAAAAATCTCCATGCCTAGGTCGTCAAGGAAATCAGCGCTTTCTTCGTCAAATGGAGTCGATATAAATATAATATTTTTTTCTTCACAATATGCAAATAATTCTTTAAATGCAGAAGATGACAATTCAAGCTTTTTTAGCATCTCAAACTGTGATTCGTCAGTGCCCATGTTTTCTATCTGGTATTTTGCTTTGGGAGCTGCTTGCACTACTAATTTTTCTGCTTTAAAAGTCTGAAATTTTACCGCATCCGCTCCCGCCTTCACAGCAGTATCAATAAGTTTCTTTGCTATTGATATGTCGCCATTGTGATTTACTCCGGCTTCAGCGATAATGAAAACTCTCGTTTTGCTCATGAAGCTCCTGATTTTTTTTGCTATCTAGCATTAGTTATTATTTTCCTTATTTGAGGGTGCATAGAATCTTGTCCCTGCTAGTTCGATATAAGCACCGGGCATTTCAGGATAGCTCGTTGCCCTGATCCTTCTTTTAATTTCATTCTCTGACATGTCCTTAGTAATTATGCACAGTTCATCAAGTTCTCTTCTTGTGAATGGTTTTCTTTTCCACCGCTCCCTGCTCCTTGGCAAAGGCTTTTCAGATAAAACAATGGGGAATAACTCAACAAATGATGTATAAATGTAAGCATAGCATCTCTGTGTAAGCGAATAAACCGTATCGTTTTCAAATATTGGAAATCGTTTTACGGCAATGATATCTCCTGAATCTACTTTTGCTTTCATATAATGAACTGTAATCCCGTATTCTTTCTCACCGTTGTATATTGCAAAATTGGTACAGCCTATTCCCGGGTATTCCGGTGGGCCCGTATGAAAATTTATCGCTGCAATTCTTGTATTCTCCAACACCTGTTCTGGAATTACCCACGGTGAAATATAAGAGATGACATAATCAAATTTTTTTGTTAATAATTGTGATGGGAAAGGATCATTTACAGTGCCAAAAATAATCACAGCATCTTTAATATTAAGCTTAATCAGTTCCGCCACATCTTCAGAAAATGGTTTGTTTTTCGCCAGAAATAATATATTCATATTAAACAACCTGATTTGAAAAATAACTTTTAATATTTTCTACAACAAAATTTATTTCCTTTTCTTTCAAATTCACACTGCATGGAAGATTAATACATGTTTCATAAGCTTCAACTGCATTTTCAATGGCATAAGCCTGGCACCCTTTATACATTGTCAAGGTATGTATCAACTTCCATATCGGTCTAACCTGTATGGATTTCTCAAGCAGAAATCTCATTAATGGTTTTTTATCGCCCTTTGGCACTCTTAGGGTATAGAACCAGAAATTGCTTTTCGCCCAATTTTTTTCCCATAAAAATTCAACATCATCAACATCCTTTAGTAATTTCTTATATAAAGATGCATTTCTCCTTTTTACACCAATAAACTCATTCAGCCTTTCCATCTGGGCGACTCCCATTGCGGCTTGGATATTGGTAAGACGGTAATTATAGCCAATCTCATCATGGTCATATTCGAAAGGGTCTTTCTTGGCCTGGGTGCTAAGATGCCTGATTTTCCCATCTAATTCCTTATTATCCGTAACTACCATTCCACCGCCGCCTGTAGTAATGATCTTATTGCCATTGAATGAAAAACATCCAGTTTGGCCAAATGAACCCGTCATTTTTCCTTTATGTTCAGAGCCGATGCTCTCTGTTGCATCTTCGATGATATCTATGTTATTTTTTCCACAGATTTCGAGCAGCGCCTCCATATCAGTCGGATGTCCAAAAATATGGACAGGAATAATAGCTTTAATTCTTCTGTTGGTCTTTTTGTTATAAGTATATCCGTCACTGCGTCTCTTGCATTCATTTACTATGAAATCAGTCACCTTGTGCACATCAATGCACAAGTTCCCTCTATCGCAATCCATAAAGACCGGATGAGCGCCACAATAACTGACCACATTTACAGGAGCGATAAAGGTAAGCGCCGGTACTATGACTTCATCATCAGGCTTAACACCGCATGCCATGAGACTTAAATGAAGGGCAGAAGTGCCATTAACGACTGCAACGGCATATTTTGTTCCGATATAATCGGCTACCATTTTTTCAAATTTATTGACATAGCTACCTACTGATGAAACCCATCGTGTATCAAGACAATCCTTAATATATTTCCACTCATTGCCAGATATTTCTGGCTCTGATAGAGGAATTGCATATTTGCTAGCAAAATCAGACATTGTAAATATTCCATTTGTATCTACTAAGATTTTCTTTGTTTTTGAACCACTCTATTGTTTTTATTAATCCTTCTTTTAAAGGTACTTGTGGCCTCCAGCCTGTAAGTTCCCGCATTAAACTGTTATTGCACAATAATCTCTCAACTTCACTTTTATCAGGTCTCTTTCTATTATCCTCTGAAACTATTTTAGCATCCGGATTTGTCAATTCTGTTATTATCCTTGCAAGGTCCCCTATGGAAATCTCTTGCCCAGAACCGATATTAATTTCCTTTCCAATAGCATCTTTGCATTGTGCAAGAGCTATAAAGCCGTTACAGATATCACTCACATAATTTAAATCTCTTGTTGGATGAATTGAACCAAGCTCGATATTTTTTCTACCACCCAGTAATTGAGTAATTATCGTTGGAATAACAGCTCGAGCAGATTGCCGCGGGCCATAGGTGTTAAAAGGTCTTGCGATAATAACCGGAGTATCAAAAGAACGGTAAAATGACTCTGCTATTTTGTCAGCCCCTATTTTAGAGGCGGAATATGGCGATTGACCCTGAAGAGGGTGTTTTTCATCTATGGGGACATACTTTGCGGTTCCATAAACTTCGGATGTAGATGTAACAATAACTCGTTCAATATCATGCTCTCTACATGCCTGCAACACATTCAGGGTGCCTTTGATATTCGTATCCACATAGGAATCCGGCGAATGATAGGAAAAAGGTATTCCGATTAGTGCCGCTAGGTGGAAAACTACATCAACATCATTTATTGCGGTCCTTACACCATTGGGATCTCTTATATCCCCTGTAAAAATCTCTAAATTGTCTAATTTCTCTTCAGGGAGAGTATCCAACCAGCCCCATGAATTAAATGAGTTATAAAAAACAAAAGCTTTGATGCTGCAGTTTTCTTCCATAAGAGCTTCTACAAGATGGCTGCCTATGAACCCTTCAGCGCCTGTTACTAAAATCTTCTTATTTTTTAAACGCATCTTCTATAACCTTCAGATCGCTAAACATTGTATAGTTCTTTTATATTTGAGTGTTTACTGGTTTCCGGCAATAATCCATATCATTACATAAGTGCAAGTAGGCGGATAGCAGATAGAAACTCGCTAACCACTGCCTAAGGCGGCGTTTCTCCTTGGGTCTGGAGCTTGCTCCATCGCTTGGTAATCATTGTAAATTTCAGATTTTGCACAAGTTTTTATATCACTGTGTCACGCAGCTATTTCCACCATCATCTTGTTATTTTCCACATGTTACTCCACCGTCCTCCTTTATCCCCACATTCGCCCTCCGTCCCGGCGGCGACTCTTCGCCCTCTCACGGCATTCAGGATGCCCCCATCCTCTGCTCTTAAGCTCCTTTCTGATAACCTCAACCGCCGGACCGTTTGCAAATACGATCATCTCTTCTCCACAAAAGACACATGGGCAAGTTATGGTACGATTTTCCAGTTCACTCTCAAGTTCTTTAATCCTCTCGTCTTTTTCCTGAATGATCTTATCCTTTGCCTGGGAATCTTTAACAGCCTCATCCAGCGTTTTTAAAATCTCTTCAGCAGGCTTGAGTGCGCCGGACATAATATCATCAAAGACTTTTCCGTAGCTGCGATTTCCCCTGACCGTGTCCAGTATTTTTTTCCTGGCTGGAGTTCCAACCATGGATATGGTCGGATTATTTGTGCGATATCGCCTTATCCGCTCAGGTGTTTTTTGACTCCTCGGTCTTCCACGTTTTCCTTTTGCCATGATCAAAAGAATCGCGTCAAAAATACATATACTTTATTACGTCCTTTATTACGCACTTTATTACGGGCTTTCAGGCTTGATTTTCCGACCTTACTTGCGCTCCATATCACCTTGTAAAACAAAGGTAATCTTAGGCTTTATATGGCTATTCAATGTCACGAACAAGGCTGTATTTTCACTCAAGGAAATAAACAGAAAATATCAAATCAGAAAATATCAAAAAATTTCTAGGAGAAAAATAACCGATGACTTTACAACTATTTCAGGTTTTCTTCCGATTTTGCCCAAAAGATTTTTTCCATACATTTAATAAACCACCTTTAACGGGAATAAGAGCCTGCCTGAAAATATTGTAACATCTTATACAGGCATTAAACAATATTCGATTAAAGAACTTGAATATTACAAATCTGTATAATTCTTATACCGTTATTTGGCCTTCCGTATAAATCCCAAATAAGGATAACAACATTGCTAACCACCGCCGCAGGCGGCGCCTCTCCGGGGTCTGGGGCTTGCCCCAGCGCGTGCTTATTATAAAAATCTTTATTGTTTTGACTTATTTCTTTGCAGCTCCCCAGCTACAGCACCAGCTATCCGCACCACCCCTCTTATCACTTACATTAACGTATCAATTCAGAGATGGTACTATAGTGCTCCTCTAATCATATGCTCGGATAATCCTGAATATTTTTTTACTGTATTGATAAAAAATTGTTCCTGTATGAACGATGACATGGAGAATGCATCATCAAAACCCTCAAGTTCCTCCATATCCTTTGCGACCAGGCGAATCTGGACTTTTGTAATTGGAAGATTCGAGAGAATATTCATGTAGTAACCAAGAGGTTTTGCCCTGTCGGAGGATATGTTCTTGACCGTCCCGCAGAGGACACAGTAGGGATGGGATTTCAACCCTTTCATGAGCCCCCTGTTTTCAAAAGGAAGCCACACCTTCTGGATACTTCCACATATTTTGTGGTTACAAGTCATCTATGCTCCTCCTTGTGTCTAAAACCCATCCATTGGAAATTCTACTTCGACTGGCACTTATAACACTTTTAGATATACTTAAACTTTCTGCCATAAATATAACCTGAGATCAAAATCCCCACAGCATCTGCCATCCAGTCCATTATGCTCATATCCCTCCCCGGAACAAAGCTCTGGTGTGCCTCATCCGAGGCTGCGTACGCCAGGGAAAAACCCACACTTGCCAGAAAGCCGGCCGGGGTTGCCGGCATGAATGCTTTCAGGCTGAGCCACCCGAAAGGAGCGTACTCCGCAAGGTGCATTATTTTATCCTGATTCGCAAATACCTGCGGCGCAGGTATTGTTTCCTGACTTGAAAGATAAAAGATTAGAGCCGCATAAATTATCAATCCTGCTACCCAGAAGAGCCTTGCTACTTTGAAGCAGATTCCTCCATGTAGTTCTTAAAGAAGGCGGCGAAGACGCCTATGAATAGCCCTAAAACGGCTGCAATTGCTATATTCAACGTTCTTCTCGGACCTGTCATCACGGGATCTGTGGGGGGAGATATTAGTTTTACTGTGACTGTATCAAGATTCTCAAGTTCTAACTTCTTGGTGTCCAGGTCAACAAGCCTTGCATCTATTGAACTGAGCTTCGAGTTTAAAAGAGACAACTCCGGGTTGGAGCTTATCATTTGTTGCGCGGCGCTGGATGATGTTCTGCCATTTTTTATTTCTTCCAGGTCGCTTATCCTGAATGCTAAATCGAGTTGTCTATCCCTGCTCCCAAGTCTTGCCGTAATATCGGTCAAATTTTCCAATCTTCTTAATTCCAAATCCGCCGCTTCAATCAGTTTCCTATTCATTTCTGTACTGACTTCATCTCTCTGTTTTGTGTATACAGTGGATAGATTCTCCAGCCGTGAGTAATCGCTTTGCGACTTCCTAGCTGATATTCTATTAACCTCATCGATAGCAACATTGACATACCGCTCAAAATATCTCTTCATCGTGTCCGGGTTATTTCCTTTGACCTGTAGTAGAATCTGGTTCGTGTCCTTGACATTTCCAATTTTCAGATTATCAAGCATGGACAATGCGTCTCCCTGGGAGACGCCGCTTTCCTGCGAAGCAACTTTTTGGATGATGGTTTGCGACTGGAGCATTTCGACCGCATCTGTTAAAGGAATTTTGTCATTTGAAATATAGGATAATTTTGCTTCTGATGAGTATTCTTTCGGAATTGAGAAGGAAAATATCGCAGCGGCGATAATAGCCACTAGAAATATAGAAGCTATCAGTATTTTCTCTTTTAGTATTACATTTATATAATCCCGCAGCGATATTTCATCTTCTTCCATATCTAATCGCAGGCACAATATGAGATGCTTATATAAAAGCTTTTTATATCAGTTCCCTATAAAGACGAGTTAACTCACTGATCATCATATCCCAGTCATGCTCCCGCGATGCATCCAGAGCCGCTGCAGACATCTTTTTGTACAGGGCACCGTCCGTGATTATAGTGCGGATTGCGTGGCTGAGTTCCCCAGCATCTGGATTCACAACAAAACCAGTCCCTTCGCTAACAAGCATGGATGCAGCGTTTCCCTGATTTTTAACGGTTATGACTGGCACTCCGCATGCAAAAGCCTCGATTACCACCATTCCGAACCCCTCGCGGCTGGATGGGAGCACAAGTACTTTAGAGGATTTCATACACGCGATTATTTCATCATACTCCATGAACCCGAAGAACTTCACGTTATCCAGAAGCCCGTGCTCGCAGGCAAGTCCGATAAGCCGCTCTTTCTCAGGCCCATCGCCAATTATATGACACTTAATATCCGGGACTGTCTGCCGCAAACGATTAACAGCCTCAAGAAGCATGTCCACATTTTTCTCTTTTATAAGCCTGCCTGCAAAAAGTATGTCGCATCCATCAGAAGACGGGGTTATCCGCTCGATCCTTTCAATATCAATCCCATTTGGTATAATATGGATCTTTTTACTTTCAACTCCTATCGATTCCAGGTTAAATTTTGTCGCAGCCGATACCGCAATCGAGTCGGACGATAGTTTTGAGACTAGGTGTTCTATCAGCTTCCCGAAAAAACCGCGCCATCCGATATACTCGTACCAGTAATTACCCCATACTTCGTGCCATGTGACCACCACCTGGGTTCTTTTGAGGATTGACACGAGCTTAACAGTGAAACATGGAAAATAAGGGAATGCGCTGGCATCGATTATGTCAAATCTTTCCCCGGACAGATGCGGAAGAAGTTTTAACGAGAAAATGATCGCTTCGGATATCGACCTCCTGCCGTTAATATAAAGTTCCATCGGCGCGCATACACCGTGCAATACCATGCCTTCATATTCGATTATTTCAGAGCCTTCCCACCACTTGACCCCGAAAACATGTACTTCGTTCCCCTGCCCTGCCAGTCTTCTTCCCAATTCATATATTCGCTTCTCTGCCCCTCCTTTCACCCAGGGATAGACAGCATCGTACACGAAGGCGATTCTCATTTGTTATCCTTTTTATCCAGTATGAAAATGCTAATTATGAGCGCGAAGAGCGTTATCTGGATGCCCACTGCTATAAGCACCATGGATATGACCGCCTTCCCCACTTCGGAAAGTGAGCCGTACCCGGAAGATATCCATTTGAAAACGACCTCGGAACCGAGGACCATGCCCCCGATGAATAATAAGATGCCGATTATCAGCCCGAGCTCAAGAAAATTGTAATCAAGCAGTTTAGCTGTCAGACCTTTTTTCTCTATTTTATTATGCAGTATCCCGTAGACTTTCATGTAGCTGCCTGTGGCGACCATCTGCGTCCCTATTATAGCCATCATGCTTCCCAGGATGAACGAGTGTAGCCCTGTTGTTTCTACGTTGCCCCGCATCGCAAGGGTCAGCGTCATAAAAGCGCCGAGCATAAATAATAGAAAACCGGGGATATAGAAAAAAGGCGTCGGGTTATAGAGCATCATGAACCGCAGATGCCGCCACCCGTCGCCCCAGGAGTGGAGTTTGGAAGGCGTCTGCCTGGGATAATAGGCTATCGGTACTTCTTTTATCAGGAGATTTTTCCTTGCCGCCTCGATTATCATTTCGCTTGCAAATTCCATTCCTTCGCTCCTCAAACCCAGCTTTTCATATCCTTCCCTTGTTATCGCCCTCATGCCGCAGTGGGCATCGCTTATATTCGTTTTAAAAAGCCAGTTAAGTATTTTTGTTAGAACAGGGTTTCCGATGTACCTGTGCAGCCAGGGCATCGAGTCCTTTTTGATGTCGCCTCTTAACCTGCTCCCGATTACGAAATCAGTATCACCGGTAAGTAGAGGAGCTAAGAACTTGGGAATCTCATTTAAATCATAAGTATCATCGGCATCCGCTAAAACAAAATATTTTCCCCGAGCATGTCGCAAACCCTCCAGGTAAGCATTTCCGTATCCTTTTTTTTGTGGGGTTATCACTATCGCGCCCATGCTATTAGCGATAGCCCCGGAGCTGTCGGTCGAGTTATCCGCAACTATTATTTCTCCTTCCAGGCCTTCACGCTCCAACGCTTGCCAGACTTTCCCGATGCAGCTCCCAAGCGTTTTTTCCTCGTTCATACAAGGAATTATAACAGATACCAAGGGCTGACCCATGATACCTAACATATCCTTAAGTCTAAAAAACTTTTTGTGCTAAGACCGCCGTATGGTCCGAATGGAAAGGTTCCAGGCTTATTACCTGTTTAACGCTGAAGAATTCCCCTAATTTTTTTACTTCGCTGTCGATCACTTCGCCTGTCTTCTTTACGGAATCAATGCTTCTTGATTTTATCATAAGTATCAGAAAACCGTCTTTTTTAAGGAACATCTTTGCATTCTTCATGGCTATCAATGCCTGTTCACGCTGCGCCACATCCTGATAAATAAAATCGACTTCCGGGACCATATTTTTGTATGAGCCGGGCTGTTTTGCATCCGCAAGGATAGGAATCAGGTTCATCCTTGGACCGCTTACGCGTACGAGATCATGCATCGTGCGGGGTGAGAATTCCACTGCAAAAACGGTTCCCTCAGAAACGATATCAGAAACGAAGCTTACAGTAGTTCCATTTGCCGCGCCGAGATAAAGTACAGTGGAATTTTTTTTTATTGAGATGGAGGAGCCTTTCAATATTATGGCTGCAAGTTTGCTGTGATACGGGTCCCAGATGCGGTATTCATTGTTCCCTATTGTTATCATCTTTTCACCTTGTGCACCGGGAACAAGAGCTTTTGTGGCTAATCTTTTTGAGACATCCTGAGCCACAAAAATAAAGACGTTATCCATTCGGGTTTTGGTTAACTCAATGTCCATCGTCTGAACTTAAACTTCCTTAACCAATCGCGCAATATCGCTTCCGACATCCGATGTCTTGCTTGTTCCTCCCATATCGTATGTCTTCACTTTTCCGTTGACGATATTCTGCTCAATCGCTCTTACTATCGCTGATGATGCGTCTTTTTCACCGAGCTGGTCAAGCAGGAGCGCTCCTGCCCATATGGTCGCTATCGGGTTCACTTTGTTCTGGCCTTTGTATTTTGGAGCGCTTCCGTGTATGGGCTCGAACATGCTTGTGCCCTCAGGGTTTATGTTCCCGCCCGGGGCAAGCCCCAGACCGCCCTGTATCATCGCGCCAAGGTCTGTTATGATGTCGCCGAACATATTCGGAGCTACAACAATATCGAACCATTCAGGGTTCTTGACGAACCACATAGTTATGGCGTCCACGAAATTGAAATCTGTCTTTACATCAGAATATTCGGCAGCTATTGAAGTGAATTCCTCGCGCCAGAAGCCGTAGATATCGGAGAGGACATTTGCTTTATCCACTGAGGATAGATGCTTTTTACTGTCCTTTGCAAGCTCGAAAGCATAACGGATGACCCTTCGCGTACCTTCTTTGCTGATAAGACCGAGCTGGTAGCCAATCTCCTCGCTGTCCGAATTGATGTCAAGCCCGAATTTCACGCTGTACATGTTTCGCATAACTTCGAGGGTTTTTTTGCTCTTTCCCTTTTTAGCGCGTCCGCCGATACCGATATAAAAATCCTCGGTATTCTCGCGCACGACAACGAAATCGATATCTTTGGCTGTCTTGTCCTTAAGAGGAGTCCAGACGCCTTCCAGCAATTTCACGGGGCGCAGGTTGACGTATTCATCGAAATAAAAACGGATATTGAGGAGAATGCCCTTCTCCAGTATTCCGGGTTTGATCCTCTCATCGCCTATGGCGCCAAAATAAATGGCCTTGTACTGTGAAAGCTCCTTCAGGGTATCTTCAGATATGAGTTCTCCTGTCTTGAGGTAGTGGTCGGCGCCGTGCGGGTATTCTACCCATTCTATGTCAAAGCCGAACCGTTCGCCTGCTGTGTCGAGTACCTTGCGTCCTTCTCTTATTATTTCAGGACCGATTCCATCACCTGGGATAACTGGGATTTTGTATTGGGTCATATGGTGTTCCTCTTGTGCGTCCCTAAGAATTCCTGTGAGGATATTAAATTAACTAAATTGCGACTGATATTGTGAGCTAAAAATAATCCTGCTAAAATTTCCAACCCGACAATCTTAGCAGGGATAACATTTTAAAATGGGAAAAGGCGGTTTTATGATTTTAATGCGTCACCGTCATCGTCCCATCAATATATCCGGTCTTTCGCGCCGCCGCGTTTATAGCGCCAGAGCCTGCCGCGTTAAGCTGCAATGTTACCTGGCCTGCTGAATTCGTCATTCCGTCCGTGCTGATGCCGCCGCCTGAGATGCTGACCGTAGCACCGCTGACTGCAGAGCTCCCGCTTGTTACTGTGAAGACCACATACGTGGGCACACCGTTCGTGACATTGGAAGGACTTGCGCTCACGCTCAGTGTTGGCTGACCTGCGGCGCTGAATGTAGTGCTTGCGCTTGAGTAACCTGTTTTGGTTGTCGATGCTGTTATCGTGCCTGTGCCTGTTGAATTGACGAGCAGTATCGCCTGTCCGTTCTGGTTCGTAACTCCGTTCCCGCTCGCCGCACCTGTGAGAGTGACCGCAGCCCCATCTATGGCGCTATTCCCGCTCGTCACTGTGAACTGCACGTATGTCGGGACTCCTGAGGTTATAGTCGACGGGCTCGTGGTTATGTACAGCGATTGAGTGCTTGCGGAAGTAACCGTTACCGAGCCTCCTGCAAAACCCGTCTTGCTCGCTGATGCCGTTATCGTACCTGTGGTAGAAGGTGTGACCAGGATAACCGTCCTGCCGTCCAGGTTCGTGACGCCGCTGCCCGATGCCGCGCCGCTTAAGCTCACGATCGCATCATTAACTGCAGAGCCTCCTCCAGTTACTGTGAACGTAATATAGGCCGGCACATTGACAGTCACCGTGTTCTGGCTTGAAGAAACGCCAAGCGTCTGCTGGCTGGCAGAAGTCATGGTATTTGAACCGTCAACATACCCGGACTTTTTTGTAGTTATGTTTATTTGCCCCGTGACGGGTGGGTTAACCTGCATTATTATCTGACCGTTGGAACCGGTAACGCCATCGATACCCATTCCTGCGCCTGAGAGATTTACTGCCGCGCCCTCGATAGGTTTACCCATGCCAGTCACCGAAAAGGTAACAAACGTTGCTACACCCGAAGTTATCGACGCCGGAGAAGCACCGATATCCAGGCCGGGAGTGGCTGAAATAACAAATGTCCCGTTTTCATGCCCCGGCTTTTCGGCATCTACGTTAATACTGCCGTTCGTAGTGGCATTTACTGCCAGTACAAGCATTCCGTCTCCATCTGTCGTACCGTGCTCGGAGGCTGCACCTGAGAGTGTAATATTTACTTTGCCGATTGCTACGCCGTTGCTGAATGTTACAAATGTGACCTTGCTGATCTTACCGGCACCGATATCGCCGGGAATGGCTATCACATGCAGCTCCTTTGAGCCCGACCAGACCGCGCCCAGTACAGTATTAAAAGCAAGCCCAGCGATTATTCCTCCGATCAATGCAACCAGGATAAAAATCCTTGTATTCCTCTCATCATCATATCCGCGAATAGTACCTTCCTCCGAAGAATTCTGGCTGTAATAGTAACAAAGGTAGATATAAAGATTCCCAGCCATCTTTTAGACCTTTTGCACGTACAGGCAGTATCTGTAACGATTAAATATTTTATTCGTATTTGTACGAACCAAAACATTTAATACCCTTTACATCGTTTAATTGTATAAAAGAAGGAGAATTGAATGGATAAAGCTGCTTCACCAACAGATAAACCCATCCAGGTAAGAATATTTCCGGCGCGGTTATTACAACCGGCGACCGCTGAAAAAGTCCTGAACGAGATTGACCGGGTCGAAGGGGTGATTAGAATGCTAATCAACGGCAAAAACCTTCCCAGGAAGGTCACATGCGGACCCGGAACAGGCGCAGATGTGAACCATCCCGAGAGGAAAGTCATCCACGTCGGGGGCTGCGCATTCGAGCTGCATATAATTGTAGGGGAAATACTTGTAGAGGTCGAGGATGAGAAAGCTCTTGACTGCGTGAAAGATGCCTGTGAGCGGGCACTTCCATTCGCGTTTGAATTCAAGAGAGGACATTTCATAAAGAGAAGACCAACTCTTACCGATTACGGCAAGTACGGGTTCAGGAGCAAGACTGATGAAAGCATCAACCTTGAAGATGAACGAATGCTTGGCTTGACCGACCCTCATGCAAAAAAAGACTGCGACATCTGCGTGATCGGAACAGAGCAAGAGAAATAGAGATCAAACATTTAGAGATTATACATTTTAAAAAACAATAGCTTTGGAGACATATGACAAGATTCGCCAGAAGAAAAACAACCGACAGGCTGCACTGTACCTACAGCGCAATAATCGATATCTTCGAGATGGAGAACAACAGGGAGCCCACAACCCAGGAAGTAAACAATATACTGAAGATGGGAGACCACGCAGCGATCGCTAAGTAACATTATTAATAATGATGCTGCGACGATAAAAACGAAATGTTTAAAAAGCAATCAATCCTCTAAATATTAAAAACGTTACAAACCAAGTAAACGTTGGTGGGTACAAACGAGTAACGGACAATCCTGTTATCAGTGCGGTAAATGCACATCTATCTGCCCGATGCGTCGAGTTTCAAAGACTTCGCCTCGCAGTTCGATCTATAATTCCAAAGTCTACGGACTTCCGACAAAAGACATATGGACATGCCTTACATGCGGATTATGCCCCCAGGAATGCCCGCAGCAGGTGGATTTCTTAAGCTTCATAAAAGAAGAACGTGAGGGTGGGCAGCCACTTGATGTTGCGCATCTTGGCGTTTTCACCGAGCTTGCTGAACTGAGTTCAAAGCTTAACGGGAACATTAAGGAAAAAACCACTGATTCAAAATACGGCTACTTCCCGGGATGTGTGGATTCGCTGGGCTTGTTCTTACACGATGTGAAAACCGATTTCGGGGAAATCACTACTTCATCGCTCAAGCTCCTTGATAAACTCGGCATCAAACCCCGGGTATTGCAGATGAAATGCTGCGGCCATGATGTACTCTGGCAGGGAAAAAAGGATGTTTTTGACAGGCTCAAAGATTATAATATTGAATATCTCAAGGAGAGCGGCATAGACACCCTCATAACAAGTTGCGCTGAATGCTACCGCACCTTTTCAAAAGATTACGAGCTTGGGATCAAGGTCATCCATATTTCCGAGCTTCTTGATAAACTCGGGCTGAAGATAAACGCTGAAGTAACATACCATGACCCGTGCAGGCTCGGAAGGCACATGGGTGTTTACGATGCGCCGCGAAAAGCCCTGACCTCAAACGGCGCCGTACTGAAAGAGATGGAACATTCAAAAGATAAAGCCTTGTGCTGCGGGGTAAGCAGCTTCATGAACTGCAACGAGCAGACAAAAGCCCTTCGCATAGCCAGGATGGATGAAGCGCAGGCGACTGGAGCAAAGACGCTGATAACAACCTGTTCAAAATGCCTTGCGCATTTCAACTGCTTGAAGAGCGAAAAAGATGCGGTGAAGAAATATGATTTCAATGTTGTTGACCTTACTGTTTTCCTTGCACGGCAACTGGAGGCGGGCAAATGATCAAAACAAGCGAGCTTGACCCGAATTTCAAATATGAGATAGCGAATGAACCTGGCGGCGAGAATATCAAACGCTGCTTTAACTGCACCGGCTGCACCGTTGGCTGCCCCGTAACTGATATTGATAAGGGTTACAATCCCCGGAAAATTATTCGGAAAGCGCTCCTTGGGATGCGCAACGAAGTCCTGACCGACGACTCGCTCTGGCTCTGCGCCTCCTGCTACCTCTGCTACGAGCGATGCCCGCAGGATGTGAAGATAACCGAGGTCATGGGTGCGATCAGGGCCATTGCCCAGCGTGAGGCAAAAGCAGGAAAAATCAAGCTCAACAATCCAAAACAACTTTTTGATAATCTTTTTATTGACTCTGTGAAGAAGAACGGCAAATGGTATGAGGCCGGAGTAAGCGGAATGTTCATGCTCAGGACGAAAGGCATCGGTGGCGTTATCGGTTACGCCCCGATGGGAATGGAATTGTTCAAGAAAGGTAAACTGAGTATCCTGCCCCACAGGATAAAAGGCAAAGACCAGATCAAGCGTATCTTTGAGGAAGTGGAGAAATGAAGCTCGCATATTATCCGGGCTGCACCCTGCACGGCACTGCACGGGAGTATGACGCTTCCACAAAAGCAGTAAGCAAAGCCGCAGGTATTGAACTGACAGAGATCGAGGACTGGAACTGCTGCGGCGCGCTTGAGGCTATTTTCGACAAGGAATTGTCCATGGGGCTTTCAGCAAGGAATAACATGCTGGCACAAAAGACAGGGCTTGACCTTGTGGTACCATGCAGCATCTGCTCGCACAATCTTTCAAGAGCCGATAAAGCCATGAAAACCGACGAAGCTTTCAGGGCGAAGATAGAAAAGGCGCTTGGTGAGAGTTATAATGGCGTTAAGATAAAGCATCTTCTTGATGTCATGGTAAATGATGTCGGGACTGAGGCATTAGCCAAAAAATTCGTAAAACCATTAAAAGGCATTAAAGCCGTGCCATACTACGGCTGTCTCCTTGTCCGTCCTTCTGAAGTATCCAGATTCGACAACCCGGAAAATCCGACATCTCTTGACAATCTTATAAAAGCCACCGGCGCGGAATGTCTTCCTTTTACCCAGAAGACAAAATGCTGCGGCGGAAATCTCCTGATGAGCAAACAGGATTACGCGTTCATACTTACAAAAAAATTATTCGACGAGGCAAAGACTGCGGGCGCAAACTGCATAGTCGTGGCGTGCCCGATGTGCCACATGCTGCTTGACGGCCAGCAGTCAATGGTGGAAAAGGCGCATAATACCGTTATCGGATTACCAATACTTTATTTCACACAACTTATCGGTCTTGCGATGGGACTGAGCGAGAAAGAGCTTGAGCTTGATAAGAACATGGTCTCGCCTAAAACCCTTATAGAATCTATAGGCAAACAGGAAGAGAAGAAAATAGAGACTAAAATAGAGACCAAAATTGAAAATAAAGCAGAACCGAAAGCAGAAGAAGAGGTGGCTGAATGAAAGGCTCGGTAGCAGTCGTCGGAGGCGGCATAGCAGGGATTCAGGCAGCCCTTGACCTTGCAGACAGCGGATTCAAGACCTATCTTATAGAATCAAGACCGAGTATCGGGGGTACGATGTCACAACTGGACAAGACCTTCCCGACCAATGACTGTGCCATGTGTATCCTGTCGCCGAAACTAGTGGAAACAGGAAGACATCCCAATATTGAATTACTTTCATACAGCGACGTTAAATCCATAACAGGCAAAGCCGGGGATTTCAAAGTAAAAGTTGTTAAAAAAGCGCGGTACGTGGACGAGACAAAATGTACCGGGTGCGGCACCTGCACAGAGAAATGCCCGACAAAGGTACTGGATGAATACAATGCGGGTATGAGCAAGCGTAAAGCAATTTATATTCCTTTTGCCCAGGCAATTCCCAGGGTTGCGACTATTGACGCCTCAAAGTGCATGTACCTTACAAAAGGCAAATGCGGCGTATGCAAGAAAGTATGCGGACCGAAAGCAGTGGATTACGAGCAGAAAGACAAAGAGATCGAGCTGGACGTTGGTTCAGTCGTTCTCGCGACCGGCTTTAAGCCCTTCGACCCTTCTGTGCTGAAACAATACAGGTTTGACCATCCCGATGTCATCACCTCGCTTCAGTTCGAGCGCCTCCTGAGCGCAAGCGGCCCGACGCAGGGGCATGTAACAAAACAATCTGACGGCAAAGTCCCGAAGAAGATCGCTTTTATCCAGTGCGTGGGTTCGCGCAATCCGCGGATAAACAGGAAACACTGCTCCTCGGTGTGCTGCATGTATGCCACAAAAGAATCCATAATCGCAAAAGAGCATGACTCTGATCTTGATATTACCATATTCCACATAGACATCCGCGCATTCGGCAAGAATTTTGAGGAGTTCTATAACCGCGCGCAGAAGGAGTACGGCATCAAATACATTAACTCCCGTCCTCCGGAGGTCATTGTGGATGCAAAGAACGCTCTCTCGCTAAAATACGAGGATTTCAATGCCGGGGAGCTTAAAACCGAAAACTTTGATATGGTCGTTCTCTCAATAGGTCTTGACCCCTCGGACTCAACAAGGGCTCTTGCAGGCTCCTCAGGAATCGCGCTTGATAACTTCGGGAATATTGCTACTAACATGGGGAGCCCGGTAGAGACCAGCGTTCCCGGAATTTACGTTTGCGGCGCAGCACAGGGACCAAAGGACATTCCCGACACCGTAGCGCAGGCAAGCGCAGCCGCGGCAAAGGCTGCCGCGCTTTTATCTGCGGAGCGCGGAACGCTGATAAAAGAGAGAAAGTTCCCGGATGAGAAGATCCTGTCACCTGAACCCAGGATCGGTGTGTTCATCTGCCACTGCGGGATCAACATTGGCAGCGTGGTCAATGTCCCGAACGTGGTGGAGTACGCAAAGACGCTGCCAAACGTTGCGCATGCCCAGGAAATGCTGTATGCATGTTCCTCTGATTCGCAGGTCACGATAAAGGACGCCATAGCAAAGAATAACCTGAACCGCGTGGTGGTTGCATCATGTACGCCGCGTACACATGAGCCTCTGTTCCAGAATACCTGCCGCGAAGCAGGGCTTAATCCCTATCTTTTCGAACTCGCCAATATACGCGAACACTGTTCCTGGGTACATATGAAGGAAAAGGAGAAAGCCACTGAAAAGGCAAAGGGGGTCGTGCAGATGGCCGTGGCAAAATCAGCCCTTTTCCAGCCTTTATACAAGCAAAAAGTATCCCTTATCAACAGTGCGGTGGTGCTCGGAGGCGGCGTGGCTGGCATGACCGCTGCGCTTGATATCGCAAATAACGGTTACAGAGTTACACTCGTCGAGAAGGAAACAGAACTCGGCGGAATGCTTAAAGAAATGACTGAACTGTACGACGGAAAAAAGCCAGCCGATGTATTAAAAGAACTCATCCAGAAGGTTAATGAGAACAAGAATATCGTAGTCGTAAACGAGGCGAAACTCATCAAAGTCGAAGGCTATCTTGGCAACTTTAAAGGAATCATCCAGGCAAATGGAAAGGAGATGCCTGTTGATTTCGGGGCTGCTGTAGTAGCAACGGGCGCACGGAACTTTGAGCCTGCCGGATTATTTAATTACGGCAAAGACTCCCGCGTGGTTACGCAGGCACAGCTTGAGAAAATGCTCGGCAATAGTATCAGCGCAAAGACTATCACAATGGTACAGTGCGTTGGAGCCCGCAATAAAGAGAGAGAATACTGCGGGAGAACATGCTGCATTGATGCTGTAAAGAACGCTGTAAGGATTAAAAAAGCAAATAGCAATGCCAATGTCTATGTGCTGTACCGCGATATGAGGACTTACGGGGTCATGGAAAGGCTTTACGAAAATGCCAGAGACCTTGGAATAATATTCATCAAATACGATGCTGAGAAACCGCCCGCAGTTCAGGATGGAGCGGTAACGGTTCACGATTCAATGCTCAATGAAGACATTGAAATCGCATCAGATCTCGTAGTGCTGAGCACTCCTTTAGTTGCCGGGGAGAACGAGGAGATCAATCAGTTGTTCAAGATACCTCTTGATAAGAACAAATTCTTCCTCGAGGCGCATCCCAAGCTCAGACCTGTGGATTTTGCTACTGACGGCGTATTCCTGTGCGGAAGCGCGCAGGCGCCCAAGCTCCTGGATGAAGCGATATCACAGGCAAGCGCGGCTGCCTCCCGTGCATGTACAATCCTGTCCCGCAAGTTCATAGAAACGGAAGGCGCAGTCTCGGTGGTGAACGAGGCTAAATGCATAGGCTGCGGAACGTGTGTTACTGTCTGCCCGTATAATGCGCCGTCCTTGCAGGATGTAACCGTGAAGGCTGAAGAGGTCACCTACACTGCAAAGAAATCGCGCATCAACCCTGCTGCATGCAAGGGCTGCGGCTCGTGCGCTGCCGCATGTCCTGCCGGAGCCATAACGGCGCAGCATTTCTCCTCAAAAGAGATAGGTGAAGCGATCAATGCTTTCAATAAAGGTGTAAAGAGCATTTCTATAGAACAAAAGACCGGTACAGTGGAGGTAATTGTATGAATGAGCAGGCTCCGAAAACGACTGAATTTGAGCCGAACATACTTGCATTCTGCTGCAACTGGTGCTCGTATGCAGGCGCAGACCTTGCAGGCGTAAGCCGTTTCCAGTACCCGCCTACGGTCAGGATATTAAGAGTTATGTGCTCAAGCAGGGTAGAGCCTGCATTCATCCTGAAAGCCCTGAAAGAAGGTACCGACGGCGTGTTGATTGCAGGCTGCCATATAGGCGACTGCCACTACATCGATGGCAACAAGAACGCAGAGGTCAGGATAAATAACACCAAAAAAGCTCTGGCAAAACTCGGGCTTGATAAGAGGCTCAGGCTTGAGTGGATATCAGCCAGCGAAGGATTGCGATTCTCAGAAGTTATTCGGGATTTTACAGAAGAGATTAAGAAACTGGGCCAAAACCCGGTCAAGGAAGTGAAGTAATGAGCGAAACTGGTACTGAAACAAAAGGTACTGAAGTAAAGAAAGATAGCGATGAAAAACGGGTCGGCGTATTTGTATGCGAGTGCGGCGTGAATATCGGGGGTGTCGTGAATACGAGAGCTGTTGCGGATTATATCGGGACACTGCCAGGCGTAAAGGTCACCTCTGTCAATAAATTCACATGCTCTGACTCAGGCCAGGCTGACATACAGCAGAAGATCAAAGAACACAACCTCAACCGCGTTGTCGTGGCCGCATGTTCTCCCAAGACGCATGAGCCCACGTTCCGTGCATGCATCGAGCAGATGGGTCTTAACCAGTACTTCCTTGAATTCGTGAATATCAGAGACCACTGCTCATGGATACACATGTGGGAAAAGGAGAAAGCCACAGAGAAGGCAAAAGACCTCATACGTATGGGTGTGGAGCGTGCAAAGCTGCTTGAGCCGCTGCAGGCAAGCGAAGTGCCTGTAATCGATAAGGCTCTTGTAGTAGGCGCCGGAGTCGCTGGGATGCAGGCTGCCCTTGACCTTGCTGATATGGGATTCCAGGTCTATCTCGTTGAGAAGGAGCCCTCTATCGGCGGTAGGATGGCGCGGTTTGATAAAGTTTTCCCCACGAACGATTGCTCGATTTGCATCCTCGGTCCTAAGATGGTAGAGGTTGCAAGGAACAAGAATATCAAGATAATGAGCTATTCTGAGGTAAAGGAAGTTGAGGGATACGTGGGCAACTTCAACGTTAAAGTCGAACACAAACCCAGGTATCTCGATATTGCCAAATGCACAGGCTGCGCCAAGTGCAGCGAAGCCTGCCCTGTCGAAGTGCCTTATGACTTCAACGAAGGATTCGGGACGCGAAAAGCCATATTCGTCCCCTTCCCGCAGGCAGTACCGCTCCGGGCAGTACTGGATAAGGAGAACTGCATCTCATGCAAGGCATGCGCCAAGGCGTGCGAGCGCGGCGCGATCGATTATGATATGAAGCCTACTTACAGCGATATTAATGTAGGAGTTATTATAGGCGCAGTGGGCTTCAAGACTTACGACCCTGAGCCAAAACATGATTTTGGTTATGGACTGTACGATAATATTATTACTGCCATGGAATTTGAGCGGCTACTTAACGCAGCAGGTCCCACTGGCGGGCATGTTGTAAGACCTTCGGACTGCAAAGAACCTATTCGAGTTGGATTTGTGAACTGCGTTGGTTCACGCGATAAGAACACCAATATCTATTGCTCAGGCGTATGCTGCATGTACACTATAAAGAACGCGCAACTGCTTAAGGAAAAGCGGCCTGAGACAGACCACACTGTAATGTATATAGATATCAGGACGCCCTTCAGGGGATATGAGGAATCTTATAACAGGTCGCGCAATCTCGGCGTGAAATTCCTGAGAGGAAGACCTGTGGAAGTGAAAGAAGACCCCAATACCAAGAACATCCTTGTCCGGGTTGAGGATACGCTTGCCGGCGAAATAAGGAATCTTGAGTTCGATCTGCTGGTTCTCGCTACAGGTATCGTTCCGCACGAAGGTATTAACCAGATACAGCAGCTTCTGAAACTTTCAAAAGCTGCGGACGGTTTGCTGATGGAAGCACATCCCAAATTGAGACCAGTGGATACCACCATTGACGGCGTGTTCCTTGCAGGCGTGGCTTCAGGACCGAAGGATATCCCGTATGCGGTCTCACAGGGCAGCGCATGTGCAAGCCGGGCCACGATTCTCCTCAAAAATAAGAAAGCCATAACAGAAGGGATTACCGCCGTAGCGAATCCTGACGTATGCGTGGGATGCGGCGTGTGCATATCCATGTGTCCTTTCCAGGCTATCAAAATGGATGAACAGGCAGGCAAGGCAAATGTGGTAAAGGCGCTGTGTAAAGGCTGCGGTACATGCGTTACAGCATGCCCCACCGGCGCGCTTGAGCAGAGCCACTTCAAGAATAACCAGGTGCTTGCCCAGATCAAGAACGTATTTAAATTCCAGGAGGTGGCGGTATGAGCGCAGAAGCTGCCCCGGCAAAGACGGACGGATGGGAGCCCAAGATAGTGGCGTTCTGCTGCAACTGGTGTTCCTATGGAGGCGCGGACAGCGCCGGCATGGGAAGATTCCAGCAGCCTCCAACGGCTAGAATTATACGCGTCATGTGCTCAGGCAGGATCGATCCCCTGCATGTTTTCAATGCTTTCCTTGAAGGCGCTGATGCCGTTTTAGTTACAGGCTGCCATATAGGCGACTGCCACTATGTCAACGGCAATGATAAGACAAAGATCAAATACAAGTTCCTTGAGAACGTGGTAAGAGAATTGGGACTCGAAAAGGAAAGGCTTCAGCTTAACTGGATCTCAGCGAGCGAAGGTGAAAAGTTCGCCAATTTTATACGTGATGTTACAGCGCAGATTAAAAAACTCGGACCAAGCCCGCTTAAACCCGGGGGGGTGTCGTGATGCAGAAAGGTGAGATGTTCGTTGGCTGGTCAATGAAAGAAGATGTCAGGAAGCGCGGAGGTTCAGGCGGTCTCGTTACTTCGGTACTTGCGGCTGCGCTTGAGAAGAAATTAGTTGATGCTGTCGTGGTGCTAAAGAAGATCAATGAGTTTGAGGCGGTACCGATAATAACCTCTGATGTGAATGAAGTCCTGAACTCGGCAGGCTCTTTGCATTCGGTACCGAGCAACTTTACAAAACTTATCGCCAATAAGGACCTGAAAGTGGCTCTTCCGGCGAAGGGCTGCGATGTGCGCGGGGTTATCGAGCAGAGCAAGCGCAATGCCGTAAATCTTGATAATACTTTTATAATCGGTCTTAACTGCGGCGGATCGATGCACCCTGTAGTGACGCGTGAGATGCTTGAAGTAATGTACAAGATCCAGCCAGAAGATGTGCACGGCGAAGAGATCGAGAAGGGAAAGCTAATCTTCGAGACAAAGGACGGAAAAGAGCATGCTATAACCATTGATGAGCTTGAAGAGAGAGGATATGGACGCAGGGAGAGCTGCCGGTACTGCACGATCAAGATACCGAACAATGCCGACCTTGCGTGCGGGAACTGGGGCGTTATTGGAGACCTTGCAGGCAAAGCCACTTTTGTAGAGATCAATTCAGAGAAGGGAGCGAAGCTTTTGCAGAACGCTGTTGATGCCGGATATATCCAGCTCCAGAAGCCCGATGAGAAAGGAGTTGCGGCGCGCGCCAAAATCAAAGGCGTGATGGAAGGTCTGGGCAAGAAATGGAAGGACAAAGTCTTTGTCCCGGTCGATAACAGGCTTGAGTATTTCAGGAAAGAGCTTGAGAACTGCATAGATTGCGGCGCGTGCAAAGCAGTGTGTCCTACGTGTTCATGCGGCGATATTTCTAAATGTACAGAGTTCCATTATCGCGGTGATGCCTATAAGATGTCGATGTATCATCTGGTGCGCTTTTTGCACCTTGCAGATTCGTGCATCGGGTGCGGGCAGTGCAGCGATGTGTGTCCTGTCGATATTCCTTTAACAAGGCTATACAGAAGGTTCGCCAACACCACGCAGGAGCAGTTGAAGTATGAGCCTGGAATGGATTTGCGAAAACCGCCGTATTTTGAAGCTAAGCTTGAGGTGTGAGCCATGAACGTTTATTCAACTATTTGCCCGGGCTGCAATTTCGGCTGCGGATT
>CABMIB010000061.1 GCA_902386135.1 uncultured archaeon | reverse complement strand
TAAGGTTGTTAAGTATCATCACCTTAGGATTGTAATACATTATCTTTTAAATCAAAATGTGTCACTTTCTACCTTTTTCTTGCGGTTTTGAATCTCTTCCCTGGTCAATTTTTGGACAGGCACACCTGCTTCGACCAGGATATCCATTGCTTCCCAGTATGCGACCCCAAGTTTTTCTGCCACCTGCCTCAGTGTAATCTTATTATTCTTGTAGTCGCCGATAATTTTATTTTTTGATATTTCTTTTAATGCCGCAAAGAGAAGTTGACGTATGGCAGTGGACCTATCTTCCCGGTGTTCTTCTGCATAAGAATCCAGTTCTCTCAACAGGTCTTTTGTCAGCGTTGTATTTATTCTGACGACTTCGGAATTCATACTATTTCTCCAAGTATCCAATCATATTATAGTTTGCCGCATAACATATGATAATATTCTATAAACCACAGAGTTCACAGAGGACACAGAGCAAATACCACAACTCTCTGTGCCCTCTGCGTTCTCTGTGGTTGATTGTCTTGTTTTGACTCATTTACAAGTTTACGTTTTAGTAATCATCGATTCATTTCAACACATGCTTCCTACAAACGATACATTAAAGTCAGTACACTGATATTAAGTCCAAAAACACCCTGAGGGCGCGTGGCCTAGCCCGGATATGGCGGCAGCCTCCTATTCATTTAAGGAGATAGCTGTAGGTCGGGGGTTCAATTCCCTCCGCGCCCGTTCTTATTCGATGATCGCTATGCATTATCATGTTATTCTGACAAAAGAATGCAACCTTAACTGCAACTACTGCGGAGGCGGCAGCGATTCTCCTCCGAAGGAGCTACAGTATTCGGTTCCCCACCTCAGCTCGTTCGTATCCCAGGACGAAGCGCCGGTTATCGAGTTCTACGGCGGCGAACCACTTTTGCGGATTGAAACGATGGAAAAAATAATGGACGCTATACCTGCGCGTTTCGTTATCCAGACAAATGGCATGTTTTTAGATAAGGTAAAGCCGCAGTATTTAGAGAAATTCCATTCAATCCTCGTCTCTATCGACGGAACAAAAGAAACGACAGACAGCAACCGTAGCGGCGGCGTGTACGATAAAATAATGCGGAATATAAGCATGATCAGGCAAAGAGGCTTTTCCGGTGACCTTATAGCAAGGATGACTGTGCCGCAAGGCACCGATATTTATGATAACGTGCTGCATCTTGCAAACCTGAAAGCCTTTGACCACGTCCACTGGCAGCTCGGGTTTGAAATGTTCTGGGAAAGCGGGCTGGATGATGGTGCCGGGCTTGAAGATTGGATAAACTCATACAATGCAGGCATTTCTTCACTTGTGGGATGGTGGGTTGGGGAAATGGTGCGAACAGGTAAGGTTCCCGGAATTGTCCCTTTTATCGGTATTATGGATTCGCTTCTCTCCGGCGCGCCCTCACGCCTGCGATGCGGCTCCGGGATTGATTTTTTTACGGTAATGCCGGACGGCAGGATATCTGCATGTCCTGTTTCTATAGATTTTGATTTCTCGGTAGTAGGTTCGATACATAATTCTGCTCCTGCCTCCCTTTGTGATAAAATCTGCGTGGGTGAACCCTGCGTGTCATGTGATATTTTTTGGATTTGCGGAGGTCGGTGTCTTTTCGTGAACCGCGCACAGGATATGCTGAGGAAGAATGGATATGCGCTTATCTGCGCGACCGTGAGGCATCTGGTACGGGAGTTGCAGGCTGCTGCTCCGCGTATTCGAAAGCTGATCGATAGTGGGGTTTTAGAAAGGAAGGATTTCGAATACCCTGAATTCAACAACGGATGCGAGATTATACCCTGAAACTGCTTTGGACAGCCGATAAATGCATATTAACAACGACCCCAGGGAGAGTCTAAAAGCGAGCTGCACAGGGTTTCTTTTATAAATAATAGTTGATATAAGAAATTCACTTATAGTTTATAGTGAGTAAGTTTATACATTATATAGTTATTGTAGGAATAGTAACAAGATATTGGAGGTACTATAAAATGGTTGATATATTGAATAAAATCGGAATAGGAAAAGAAAACGGAAACGTCTCGGCACATAAATCCACTCAGGAAATGTACGAACACACTTCCAAAATGAACATACCAACACTTTTTGACCGCTACAATGCCCAGCAGCCGCAGTGTACGTTCGGTGCGCAGGGGATTTGCTGCCAGTTGTGCAGTCACGGCCCCTGCAGGATAACCAACAAAGCATCCGCAGGCATATGCGGCGCAACCGCTGATGTTATTGCAGCCAGGAACTTCCTGCGGCTCACGGCAGGAGGCGCGGCAGCTTACACTCATCATCTTGAGATAGTCGCAAGGACGCTCAAAGCCGCTGCGCAGGGAAATACTACATTCAAGATACAGGACCCTGCCAAGCTCAGGGCTGTCGCAGGAGTCCTCGGACTTGATACTTCAAAGTCAACAGAGGAGCTTGGGGTCGCGCTGGCTGATACAGTTCTTGCTGAAGTGAAAAAGAGCGCAGATGAACCGCTGGTACTTGTTGAGAAATTCGCGCCAAAAACAAGGCTTGAAGCATGGAAGAAGCTCGGTATCATACCCGGAGGCACATATGCTGAGATCGGTGATGCCATGACAAAGACCATGACCTCTATCGATACAGACCCTGTGGATTTGCTGCTCACTACGCTTAAGGTGGGAATAGCCACAGGCTACATGGGTCTTGTCGCCACGATCACGCTTCAGGACATACTGCTTGGGACACCATCGCCCACCCATTCTTCGGCAGACCTCGGCATCATAGACCCGAAAGCCGTGAATATCGTGGCGCACGGACATATCCCGCTCATGGCGACAGCAGTCATCAGGACAGCACAGAGTCCCGAGATGCAAAAGCTCGCAAAAGAAGCAGGTGCAAGTGACATAAAAATACTGGGTTCGATGTGCACAGGTCAGGAACTCATGCAGCGCTCGGCAGGAAGCGCAAAGGGTTTCGCAGGACAGACAGGCAACTGGATTAACCAGGAATACCTCGTCGCCACAGGCGCGATTGATCTTGTGATGATGGATCTTAACTGCTCCACGCCCGGCCTCAAATCCATGGCAGACCATTTCCACACAAAAGTCATTTCGGTAGATAAACTCGTCAGGATGGCGGGAGTGACGGACCATCTTGATTTCACACCTGAGAAAGCGGATGAGCAGGCAAAGCAAATCGTCAGGATGGCAATCGAGACCTACAAGAAGAGGAATAACGGCAAGATACACATCCCGAAATACAGCTCTGAAGTCATGGCAGGCTTCTCTGTAGAGACCTGCAAGGCCGCGCTCGGAGGAAGCTGGAATCCTCTCATCGATGCCATCAAGGCAGGAAGTGTCAAGGGTATAGTTGCAGTTGTGGGCTGTACCACGGCAAAGACGAAACACGATACCGTTTCTGTCAAGCTCTCACGCGAACTTATCAAGCGCAATATGCTCGTGATTAATGCAGGATGTGTCAGTTCAGCCACCCAGATAGAGGGGCTGATGAGACCTGAAGCTGCAGAACAGGCTGGCGAAGGCCTGAAGGCTGTCTGCAAGTCGCTGGGCATCCCGCCGTGCATCAACTATGGTTCATGCGTTGATATAGGCAGGATAGGCGTTGCAGTAACGGAAATCGCCGCTGCACTGGGAGTAGACCCGAGCGCCCTGCCTGTCGCAGCATCAGCGCCAGAATACCTTGAGCAGAAAGCTGTTGCTGACGGAGCGTTCGCAATCGCTTTCGGGCTCTTGCTGCATCTTGCGCCGGTACCGCCGGTCACAGGTGCGCCGCTTGTTGCAAAGGTTCTCACGAGCGATGTTGAGGCGCTGACAGGCGGAAAGGTGCTTGTCGAACTTGACCCCGTCAAGGCGGCAGATGCGATAGAAGCACACATCAATGCGAAGAGAGAGGCTTTGGGACTGCCGGTATAACCGAATAATAAGGCATTAACAACAAACTCACAGCGAACTCAATACGAACTCCGGCAGGCAGTTCGTACGAGTTCGTATCAGTTCGTTGTTAAATTTTTTCAAATTCACCGTCAGGCGCAGGCTGACGGATGTACGTAAGCTGTACCAAGCCCGTATCAAAAGCCCGGCATTTTTGGAAGCTCAACTTTCTCGTCGGCAAAGGTGCGCGGAATAACGGGATACCGTCACCAAGTACGATGGGATGCACAGAGATAACGAACTCGTCTATCAGGTCATGGCTCATGAAGGATTGGATGACCTCCGACCCTCCAACCAGCCAGATGTTCTTTCCTGTGCCGTTTTTTAATCCCTTAACGAAGCTTACAAGGTCGCCTGAAATAAATGTTACATGCTCGTCTCGCTCGCCTCCGCGGATTCTTGAAAATACGAAACACTGGATGCATTTGTACGGATACTCTCCAAACGACAGCACCTGCTCGTAGGTACGCCGCCCCATCAAGATGGTATCGATGCCGGCGAGGAAATCAGCGTAGCCATAATCCTGGTCTGTGAACAACCAGTCTACTGCGCCCGAAGTTCTTGCAATGTAGCCGTCCAGGCTGGATGCAATGAACAGAATTACTTTGCGCATAGTTCTACACATCTATTAATTCAGCTTTTCTTTTCCTCTTTCGGCGGTATGAGTGACCGCGCCGTATTATATACGAACATATAGATTGCCAGAAGCGAGAGCGCACCGAAAACAATAGTCCCGAGCCTGTAGCTGCCTTCTGAATACCTATAAGGCATTGTGAACGCAAGCCCTACGATGCCGATGTTCTGGAGCCAGAACTGCGCCTCTGCAAGGCGAAGGCTGTACAGTTCCGTGCCTGCGAACACTGGCAGAAGGTGATAGCCCACGCCGAATATCATCATGGATACCCAGCCTATCAGCAGTACGTGGGCATGGGAAGGCGTGAGAGGGGTCTGATTTAATACCATGATCACTCCCATGGTGCTTCCGATTACCAGGTAAACCAGGCTTGCCCAGGCGAACTTCAGCGGTATCTCCATAATACCTTTCTTTTTTAACCTTTTAGTTATTCTGCGCCAGCCCTGCTGCCTTATTCAATTCATCAAGCAACTGGTTGATCTCCACCCTGTGCATCCTGCAAAAGAACTCCAGAGTCTCGGAGGGAAGCCTGCCCACGTATTTGGGCATGCCGTGTTTGATAAATACTTCCCGCGTCTGCGGGTATTTTGTTATCACTTCGTTCAGCTTGTTTTCTTTGGTTATCTTTTCAGCCATAGTTCCCACTTCCATTAGCTGTATTAATCTACTTCCTGATATATATAAACATTTAACAACTTTTGTGACATCCCGCAGGTATCTTAAGCCTTTGGGATCTCCACACAGAAAACGCTCCCGCCTTCGGGATTATCCTCAATCCACACCCTGCCTTCATGAAGCTCAACAATGCGTTTAACGATTGCAAGCCCTAATCCCGTACCTTTTACCCCTTTCTTGTCCACCCTCTGAAACCGGGTAAAGAGTTTCGCCTTATCCTCGTCTTTTATTCCGTAGCCCCAATCCCTGACATAAATCTTGCAATGTTCTTTTTCGTCCGTAATGTTTACCTCGATTTTCTTACCGGCAGGTGAATACTTTATCGCATTGCTCAGAAGGTTTGAAAAAACAGTATCAATCATCGGATTTACCATTACACAGCATCCGCCCTTCGATGCATACTCAAGCTTCATGTTTTTCTCTTCCAGCTGGGGCTTGAAGTTACTTGCAACTGCTTTGAAAATCTCATTCAAATCGAGTTCCGACCTCTCCAATTTTTCGCTCCCTTCCAGTTGAGCGTACATGCTTGCGCTTCTGACCATATCGATTAATTTTTCTGCATTGCGCTTCATCATCATCAGCGTATTATAAATTCTTTCATCCCTTGTTCCCTGAAGCAATTGTTCTGATGCGATGTTAATAACGCCCAGAGGATTCAACAGGTCATGTCGCATGATGTCTGTGAAAAGGTCTTTTAGCTGGTTTGCCTCTTTTAGCTTTGATGCGTAGTTTTTCAGCACCTCCTCAGCCTTCTTGCGTTCTGTTATGTCTTCACCTGAACTCAGAGTGCCTGTGATACTGCCAGCGTCGTTCCTCAGTACGGTATTATGCCATTCAATCATTCTCTCCTCGCCATTCCGTGTAAGAACAGGATTCTCAAAAAATTCGACCGGCTCAATTTTTCCAGCCATCAACTTTTCAAAAATGGCTTTTACATCGTCTTTAACCCTTTCAGGAATAAAAGTACTGAACCAGTTTTTACCAATAATTTCCTGTTCTTTATATCCTAAAATCTCACAGCTTTTCTTATTTACAAGGCTGACCTTCTGGTCAGCATCTATAACGACAACCATAGCCCCTGCAATATCAAGGTACTCTTGAGCCTTATCTCTCTCTTTTCGCAGCGCTTCTTCGATCATCCTGCGTTCAGTGATATCATGATAAATGCAATGGAGGAATACCCGGCCTGATAGCTTAATTGCCTGTACAGTCACAAGAACATTTCTAATTTTGTTATCTTTAGTACGGTGTTGTGTTTCAAAATCATCCCTTCCTTCACGCAACACCTTCTCGATATGATTTCTGGTTTCTTCGAATTTTTCCTTCGCTTCATAATCGAAAATTCGAAGTCGTTTGAACTCCTCTCGCGAGTAACCAAGCTGGCGAGGGGCTGCTTCATTGAACTCGATGGCAATTGCAGTTTGAGAATCTATAATCAGGACACCATCGGTTGACTGCTCAAAAAGCGTACGATAGCGTATTTCCGACTCCCGGAGTTTTTCTAAAGCCTGCTGGCGTTCCGTGATGTCCACACCCATTCCCACGAAACCGGCAATCCTGCCAGTCTCATCCCGGACAGCCCGGATATTTGCCAAAATCCATATCGCTCTACCATCCTTGCGTAGTGTCTGTACCTCAAAGCCAGTCACAACACCTTTAGTTTGCAACAGGTGGATTAACTTATCCCGAATACCTGGCTCGACATATATCCTCCTGATATCTGTAATCCCGGCTATCAGCTCTTCGGGTGAGGTATAACCCAGTATGTGCGCAGCCGCCGGGTTTGCCGCCAGGATGCGGCCGCCAGGTGTTATCTGGAAGATACCTTCAACCGCATTTTCAAAAAAGCTGCGATACTTCGCCTCAGCCTCGCGAAGCGCCTCTTCTGTCTGCCTGCACTGGCTTTCTGATTTTTCTAATTCAGCAATCCTTCGGCGCAGCTCTTTCAATTCATCTAGGAATTCCGCTTTAGTCTCATCTGTATCGTTCATCTATCGTTTTCTCATTTAAAAGTAGAACCCCCTATCATAATACTTTTATGAATACAAATAGTATCTATAGTTAACGAGTGAAATATCTTTCGTGCACAAATAAGATAGCTCTGGCAGGTATATCTTATCGTGTGGCGGCGTTTTGCAGTATCATGGAGAGCCACTAATATTCAAAAACAGCTTTTCTCACAGCCTCAATCGTAGCATCAATCTCTATCGGCTTAGGGCACACGGCGAGCACATGCTCGGAATCCTTCAGTAAATGCCCTGTTGTAACACATACCACGCTCTCGTCCTTTTCTATTACGCCCATATCCACAAGCTTCCGCAGCCCTGCTATCGACGATGCGCTTGCAGGCTCAACCCCTATCCCCTCAAGTGCAGCAAGCTCCTGCTGCGCCAGGATTATTTCATCGTCTGAAACGGTTTCAGCAGTCCCGCCTGATTCCCTTATCGCATTTAGCGCCTTGATGGCATTCACAGGGTTGCCTATGCGGATCGCAGTAGCAACGGTCTCAGGCTTGTCTTCAGGGGTTATCATGGCTGCATTGTTTTTGATTGCTCTTACGATAGGGCTTGCCCCCTCCGCCTGTATGCCTGTCATTTTAGGCACGCTGTCTATGATGCCGAGGCGCTTGAATTCCCTGAACCCTTTGTATATCGCTGTTATGTTCCCTGCATTCCCCACAGGCAATACAAGCCTGTCAGGTGCACGCCATCCGAGCTGGTCTGCAACTTCAAAAGCGATCGTCTTCTGTCCTTCAAGCCTGTAGGGGTTAACGGAATTCAGGAGATAGAACCCTTCACGGTCGCAGAGGTCACGCACAAGCTTCAACGCATCATCGAAATTTCCCCTGATACTCAGTACCTTCGCGCCGTGCATGAGCGCCTGCGCAAGCTTTCCGAGCGCCACTTTGCCCGATGGAAGAAGAACTACTGCGGGAACGCCAGCCCTGGCACCGTACACAGCAAGCGAGGCAGAAGTGTTCCCTGTGGAGGCGCACGCCACGGTTTTCTTTCCGAGTTCCAGCGCCTTCGTCACACCTACGGTCATTCCCCTGTCCTTGAACGATCCTGTAGGATTCATGCCTTCATGCTTGACATAGACTTCTTTCATGCCAATGCTTTTTGCAAGCCTGTCCACCCGGTAAAGCGGCGTCCCGCCTTCGTGAAGGGATACCGGCTCCCTGGTCACGGGCAGGAGTGCGCGGTATTTCCAGACCGAGAGAGGTCCTTTCAGGTCTTTCCTGGTGATATGTATGTTTGAGTAATCATAGACCACATCGAGAAGACCGCCGCAGGTACAGGTGTATATGACATCGGTTGGCTGGTATTTCCTGTGGCATTCAATGCATTCAAGGTGGTACATATAGGCTACTCAATAGAATCGTAAGACTTATAGATTGCTCTAATACTTTCGCGCGATCATATAGTCCGCAAGTCCGATAAGTATGCCCTTTGCCTCAGTTTCAGGAAGCGCCTTCAGCATGGATTTCCCTTCCTCTATAAAACTGATGGCTTTCGTCATGGCATAATCGATGGAGCCGGATTCCTTCAGGGCTGTGAGCGCAGCAGCAACCTCGCTTCGCGTGGCATTGTATTTCCCGAGAGCCTCAATGGTGACCCCTCTTGAGAGCGCATGGATGACAATAAGTGTGCGCTTCCCTTCGATGATATCCCCGCCCTGCGCTTTCCCGAGGATTTCCTCAGGCGTTATAAGATCTATTACGTCGTCGTATATCTGGAACCCCACACCGGTCTTGATGCCGAAATCCCAGAGCGCCCGGGACACATCCCTGTTCCCGCCCGATAATATGGCTCCGATCTTCACTGCTGCTGCAAAAAGCACAGCGGTCTTTTTCTCTACCATCCGCATGTACTCTTCTTCTTTCACATCCTTCCTCGTCTGGAAGTTCATATCCATCCACTGACCTTCGCATATGTCAGTACAGGTTTTGGAGAGGAGTTCGATGCTTTCAACTATCTGTGCAGGCTCGCTTTTGGTGCAGGACAGTATCTCAAAGGCTTTCGAGTAAAGGGCATCGCCGGCAATGATCGCCCTTGATACACCCCATTTTTTATGGACTGTCGGAAGCCCTCTTCGAAGATCAGCCTCGTCCATGATATCATCGTGGATGAGTGTGAAATTATGCACAAATTCAACTGCTAACGCCGCAGGCAGCATATTTTCGGGTTTGCCCCCTACAGCCTCCGCCGCAAGTAAAAGCGCACTTGGTCGAAGCCTTTTTCCTCCGGCGTCAAGCAGGTGGCGCATTGCCTGATATAGATCATCGGGTGGTGTGATCGGGAGGAATTTGGGTATGGCTTCGTCCACCAGTTTGGCTCTTTTCTGGAGAGCTTCTTCTATCATAAAATGCGACCTCGCATAAATAAGACTTTTATGAAGTTTCTCATAGGATCATTTCCTCACCGTTCCTCATTATATGCACAGTGTCCCCGAAAGCATATCCGGCATCCTCAGCCATTTCGACATAGTTGGAGTGCATAACCATGTTCCCGTGCGAAGGTATGACCTGCTCCGGGGAGATCATCCTCAGCAGTTCCCAGTGGTCTTCCCTTGAAGCGTGACCTGAAACATGGACATTATCGTATATACGCGCCCCTGCCATCTTAAGTTTTATCTCAAGCGCATACCTGTTCGCCAGCGTCATGGGGTTGGGGATGGCGTTTGCCGAAAAAATGACCTTGTCCCCGGAATCTATCTTAAAGTGTGTCTCCCCGTTAGCGATCCTTGTAAGAATTGAGTCCGGCTCTCCCTGGTGACCTGTGACTATCGGGAGGTATTTTTTCTTCCCTTCCTGGGAAATGCGCCTCAGGGCTTTATCCACAGCATTCCGGCTTCCGTGTATTTCCAGGTTTTTGGGAAATTCTATGTATTTCATGTCCCTGGCTATTGAGAGGTAGCGCTCCATCGATCTTCCAAGAAGTACAGGGATCCTGTCCATCTCTTCGGCAGCCTGGATAATGGCATTAATGCGCGCCACGTGGGATGAGAAGGTAGTAATTATGACACCGGATTCCGTCTCCTCGGTTCCCAGAAGCACATCGCGCACGAGGTCCTTTGCTATCTGCTCTGATGGTGTTTTTCCCGAGTGACCGGCGTTCGTGCTCTCGGTGATCATCACTTTAACACCCTCTTTTCCTAATTTTTTCAACCTCTGGAAATCCGGAGATTGGCCTATCGTAGGTGTGCGGTCTAATTTGAAATCGCTTGCGTACAATACAACACCTTCAGGCGTGTGGATGGCTGCAAAAGCTGAATCCACGATACTGTGCTGAATCCTGATGAACTCGACCTGTATATCCGGGGTGACATTATATCTTCCTCCTATCTTCAGGGACATCACCTGGTTGCCTACATCGAATTTCCGCTCATCAGATATCTCATGCTTGATAAGTTCCGCAGTATAAGGGGTTGCGATTATAGGCGCTTTGTACCTGTGGGCTAATTTTGGTATTGCGCCGATATGATCAAGATGACCGTGCGTGCATACGATGGCTTTTACAGTCCCGTTAACCTCGTTCATCACGGTGTCATCGGGAATTGCGCCCATTTTTATCAGGTCCATTGAATGCATCTTATCTATTTCAACATCTTCGTGTATCTGGACCCTGTCCAGCTGCAGTCCCATATCCAGTACAATGATATCGTTATCAATCCTGACCCCTGTCATGTTTTTCCCCATCTCATTGTAACCGCCGACTGCAATAATTCCTATCTCTGTCAATTAATTCACTCCGTAAAAATTATATTCATGTTTTATATCTTTTTCTTGCAAATTTACCAGTCTCAAATCCTCTCTGTTCTAAAAACTCTTTTGTTTTTCCAGTAATGACTACAGGGGAATTTCCGAGTTCTTCAACAGTCCTGCATCCGGTCAGGAACATAGCCACCTTGAGTTCTTCAGTGATGACTGTGAGCTTATCTACAACATCTTTCTGCCCTTTAAGCGCTGGCGCCACAAGAGGCAGAGCTATGCCGCAAAGGGAGGCTCCGAGAGCCATTGATTTTGCAACATCAATGCCTGACTGCACCCCGCCTGTGGCAATTACCGGGATAGATATCGAGGATTCAACAATGCTCGCGACCGTAGGTATCCCCCAGTTCCAGAACTGCTTGCCAAGATGCTCTGACAATAAATCACCGCGCTTTTGCGCCCTGTACGTCTCAACACCTGCCCAGCTTGTGCCTCCAAGACCGCCAACATCAATAGCAGCGGCGCCAGCCTCGCATATCGCGACCGCCTGGGGATAGGCAATGCCTGCTCCGGTCTCTTTCACGATTACGGGCACGGTGAGCTCTTTGCATACCTTCTTGATCGCTGTAAGGCATCCTGTGGCGTCTATATTGCCTTCGGGCTGTATGGCTTCCTGGAGAAAATTAAGGTGAATTGCCATGGCATCCGCCCCTATCATCTCAACCGCACGCCTGAGCCCCTCGATGCCGAACTCATTCAGTTGTGCTGCGCCCACGTTACCGTATATGAACGCGTTCGGTGCCTTATCCCTGACTACCCTGAACGAATCCTCAAGCGAGGAGTCCTCAATCGCAGCTCTCTGACTTCCCACACCGATGCCTATCCCAAGCTCTTCCGCCGCGCCTGCAAGAGTCGCATTCACAGCTTTAGTGTCCGGATGTCCTCCAGTCATTGAGGCAATCAATATCGGGGCGCGCAATTTCTTGCCCAAGAACTCGACATCAAGGTTAAGAGACTTCTTATTAATCTCAGGAAGGCAGTTATGCACGAGGTCAACGTCCTCAAAACCTGAAGCCCGGAACCCCAGAAGAGTTTTATGGGCTTCGACGTTTTTTTCAACGCATAATAATAGATGTTCTATCTTCCTGTCCGATGTAGTCATTTAGTACCTATAATTTAATTCTGTATATATAACTTCATTTGTCTGCTATCAAAGTTCCTACATCCTCGCCGTATAAAAATTTAGATACCATTCCTTTCCTGGATGCATTGAATATACGGGAACTCGTGCCGCTTTTTGCAAGCTCAAGGAACTCCGACACTTTTCCGAGCATACCGCCTGTTACATCGGCGGAGCCTGAACCCTGTATGTGTTTTTTTATGTCAATGAAACTGACTGGTGTTATCTTTTTTATGACCGCGCCTGTGTCGTCAAGCACACCATCTACATTGCTGCCCGCCCCTATTTTTGAAGCGTTCATGACCGATGCGAGATACGGTACTATCCTGTCGCCTGAGAGAACCGCAGCCCCCTTCGCCCTGTCCATCACAACATCGCCATGGAGCACAGGGACCACGCCCCGTTCCAGCATCAGTTTTATCTGTCCGAGGTTGAATTCAACAATTTTCCCGTTCTCAAGCAGGCAGGAACTTAACGGATGTACCGGCAGCGCCCTTATACCGGCCGTATTCAATGAATCCAGCATCATCGAATTCAGGAGTTTTACCGAGCTATGGGTAAGATATACGCCCTGCGCATCAAACCCTCCGGTCACCCATTTCATTGCCTGGGGATGACCGAAAGACCCTGCTCCGTGGACAAGTATAATGGCGTCCTGTGAGTTTACTTTGAATGATGCGATCTCCTGCGATATCCTGTCGATCTCGTCTTTTCTGGCGCAGGATACTGCATCCTTTTCTGTGATCACGCTTCCGCCTATCTTTAGAATCAAAAGGCTCATTCTTCCAGCACCCCCCCCGCTGTGGCTCTGGTCATTATCGCTCTCCCACCAGCCCGTTCTATCGCAGATGCTACCTTACGGGGCAAATCCGTGAGCGCCACCATGCATCCTCCCCCGCCTGCGCCCGTTATCTTTGCCCCGAACGCGCCTGCGCTTCTTGCAGCATAGACCAGCGCGGATAATTCCGTTGTCCCGACGCCGAGCGCATCAAGCAGTCCGTGGTTAACGTTCATTAGTTTGCCAAGAGAAGCATAATCTTTTTTCTTTACAAGAACCTCACCTTTTTTTGCAAATGAACCGATCGTTTTGAGTATCGGGTTGATCACTTCGGGATGTTCCTCCCTGAGCATCGCTACCTGTTTTACGAGTTTTGCGGTCTTTTTGGGTGTTGCGCCTTTATTCGTGTTCCCTATGACAATGTCGCAGTCCAGCATATCGAGGCGCTTTCGCGCAGGTATCTCAACAACGCCGCCGAACGTGGACACAAATGTATCCGTGGGACTTGCTGCGCCCTGTACTTTCTGCTCTATCTCGTGCCCCATTCCTGCAAGTTCTTCTTTGCTGTATCCAAGCCCGAACTCGATGTTGATGGCCGCAAGAGTCGCGATCGTAACTGCTGCGGATGAGCCGAGTCCTGAGCCCACGGGCAGTTCCGAGCTTATGTCTACCAAGACGTTCATAGAGCCCAGTTTTTCTATCGCCGAGGAGATATAAGGATGTATATCGAAATCCAGTCCTGTTGTCCCAAGGTCAGAGCATATGGTTATGGTATCTGATCTTTTCGCGGTAACGCGGGTTCGTATCTCGACCGCGCACGCAATGGCTGGTTCGCCATATACAACGGCATGCTCACCGAAGAGGTATATCTTGCCGGGGGCTGAGCAGGTGGTGGTCATTTCGGAAGTTCTCCAGCCTTAGAGATGACATGGGTAAATATAAGCGTTGCCGATTCGAACATACGGGATGAAAAAAGATTTAAAGTTTGAAGACAAGTATCGTATATTAGTGGTTTTTCTAAAGCTGAACTTGAAGAAATCGAACAATTCACCGACCCCCGATTATCGGGGGCATCAGGAGGATGCATGAGGGTAAGTAATGAAAAATACGAGCACGAAAACAAATATTTATGAGTGGTATTTATGTGTGGTAGATACCGTGATGATTATTATAAACAATGTTCATCTAATAAATTCTATGTTTTTAATAAAACTATATTCTTTTTCATGAACTTTGAAAATCTTTATTACTTCATTTCTCGATGCAAACATCATTCCTACCTTGCGATTTATATGGTCGTAACCATTTATTTCTTATCAAATTTTCAATAGCTTCACGATATTCACCTATCAAATGTTTTGGATTACCACTTAGTAAATCCTCTATACTGATATGTTTATCACACCATCTTCCTTTATAGGATATTTTATATAATATTTTCAATTCTTTTTCAGAAAGTCCACATACCATTTGAATCATATTTAAAGACATTAAACATAAAGTTTATGTCCAATTAGGTTAACAATATAGTAGTTAAAATGCTAAAAGCTCAGAAGTGTGTTAAAATAATTTAGCACTAAGAGGAATATATGGCTTTACAAGATTTTCTTGGACATACATCTAATTTGGCAATTATAGATTTTCTTGCTGAAAACACAGGTGAAGAATATAACCAAACAGAAATTAGTGAATGTACTGGTTTATCAAGAACTACAATCCATGCGAAATTACCAGAACTTATTCTCAATAAAATTGTAGAGATTTCGGATGAAAGGGCAAGAATAAAAAAATTTAGATTGAGAGAAACTGAAATAGTAAATTATTTGATTAAAGCTGCTTTTGCTCACAGTTTTGCTATGGCAGATGAAGCAGAATCTGAAGAAGAACAATACAATCAACTTTATGAATTAATAAGACCTGAAATTGAAGAGCCTGTCGATGTTTATTCACCTAATAACATTTTAGACATGGGATTTTCAGCAAATTCACCAATTATAGATATCCTTGGATCAGGTAGTACGCAACGAAAAGAATTACTTATTGCTGTTTAATGAGGTCAAGAAATGGCTGATAAGAAAATTAAACTTATAAAAGAGCCACAAAACATAAAACCGGTACGCTCAGAGGAATTCAGAGAGATAACACAAGATAGAATTGTCGGAGGTATAAAGGAAGGTTATTTTATCTATGTGATTCAAAGTGAGAGATTTGATTCTACGATAGGTTTAAGCAATGTAGATAGTAGGGGGGTAGAGTTGGTGGATGAAGTGCAAGTAAAGCTAACGCCTCAACAAGCACTTAGGACATATGAATGGTTTGGAAGACTTCTTAAGCAATATGAGGATATTTTTGGGGAGATAAAACTTTTAGAAAAAGTAGCCGAGGATAAACCCGAATTAATAGAAAAATCCTAACCTTATAATTGCATCCGTGCGTGCCCTGTTTCAGCATAAATATGGATGTATGAGAACGCCTATCGTTGCAGTCACTATAACCCCGTACATGCGCTTAACCCCTCCCGAAAGCTGTTCTCGCGGAGGCAGGCGCACATTCGCTTTTGCGTGCTCCCTTCAGGGCGGGGGCAGTCCTCATGATTTCGCTTAGATGGCCTTATCCTTCGAAAATCTTGTTTTTAAATCATGTCTTATTCTCATGATTTCCCTTTTCAAATCTGGAATGTCCTTTTGTACTACCTGCCACGTCAACTCCAAATCAATTCCAAAGTATTCATGGATAAGGACATCTCTCATTCCAGCTATCTTTTTCCATGGAACCTCAGGATAACTATTCTTAACATCGTCAGGTAAATTCTTGACAGCTTCCCCGATTATTTCAATTCTACGAATGATCGAATCCTGGAATTGAACAGATTTAATGAAATCGCTGATAGTTTTATTTGCTGTATAGTTTTCAATAAGTTCGATACTCTCTAAAATATGCTCAAGAAATACCTCAGGATCTTTTTTCATAGTATTACTTCCTGTTCGCGGAGTATTCTATCCTTTAAAAGAGGATGCAAAGAATTGTATGTAAGAACATCAACCTTCCTTTTCAGCACCTCTTCGAGTTCTAATTTTAAGCCAACAAGATCAAGGAGGCTTTTTCTCCCTTTAAACTCAACGAGAATATCTATATCGCTCTCATCTGTCAATTCTCCCCTCACAACAGAACCAAAAAGGGATGCACGTTTAACATCATTCCGCCTGAGTGCATTGAGGATTTTATCTTTTATTTCGGCTATTTGCTCGTTCATTTATGCAACCTTCTTCTTATTTACTTTATTATATTTATGTATTATGGAGTCCTATCTTAGGGCGTGTCTGAATATTCATTCTGGACAGGATTAACAGGATTTACAGGATTAATTTCCATCCTGTAAATCCTGTTAATCCTGTCTAAAAGTGTGTCTGAAGACCCATTCATATCCAATCATGTGAATCGAATCGGTGTAAAAACCAAATGTATATCAAATTTCCAGACAAGCTCTAACTTGTGCATGATAACGCATATCGTTTTCAGGCACTATACCTCGTACATGCACTTAACCCCTCTCTCGAAAGCCGTTCTCGCGGGTAGGCGCACATTCGCTTTTGCGTGCTCCCTTTAGAGCGGGGGGCAGTCCTCATGATTGCTTTGATTGCTCCGTCTTGGCTCATATACAATAATTGACCGTTAATATCGGGGGATGGATTTTTAGGAGATTTAATGTAATCAGAAGATATAAGATGCACATTGTAAATATGGGGTAAATCTATAGAGGACCGAATGCATCAAATTGGAGATGAAATATATACCCATTCTGTAGAGAAACCTTCTGATTCTAATGATGAGGATCTTCCGAAAAATATAGTACGCATTAAAGCTAGTCGCCTAAGAATGGATAAAGGATTTGAAGTGGAAACGTTTAGAGACCTCGTTAGATGTGTGGCTGAACTAGGTTATCTGAATCCACAATTTAATATTTTATTTAGGGGGCAGGATATAGACTACAGGAATAAAAAATATGGTTCCATAATATATCCTTCGATATTCCGAACCGGTGAAAAACTTCAGGAGGTGCGTTTTAACCAGTTAGATGAAAATTACAAAAAGCTTAAAAGAAACAGTAAGATCATTTCTTTAAAGAAACAGAATATCTCTTCGCGTGTATCAATTCTGAGCTATCCTGAATTCTACTACGCTCTACTTCAACATTATGAAAAGAATAAGACTCCATTAATTGATTTAACTCAATCTTTGCGTGTTGCTGCAACTTTTGCACTACGGGAAAGTGAAGAAAGTGACACATCCGGTTATGTATTTGTTTTTGGGATGCCATATCCGCACGGAAGCATATCTCATTTTATAGACCAAGATATGGTACTTGTAAAGCTGCAGAATGTGTGCCCTCCAAATGCCTTACGCCCTCATTATCAAGAAGGATATTTAGCTGGAAATTTTCCATTTAACTCAAATTTGAGAGCGGGAGATAATCTCGCAAGGCGTTTAATTGGCAAATATAAACTAATTAATTTTGACGGAAGTTTTTGGGATAGAGAATTTAAACCAATCCCTGAAGAAGTCTTGTTTCCAGAAGATGACCCTTTCCATGAAAAGCTTAATAAAATTTTAGACAAAGAACATATCGGCAAAAATCAACGGAACATCAGGTAAGCTTCCCGAAGGTCTCTAGTACATTAGATAATTATGAATTTTGTGTGATACCATCTGTTATTTGTATTACATAACTATAATTCACAATAACCCCATATTTTTAAATGCGTAAAACAAAAATTATACGCATTTCAGTCACTTACTTTATGTCGAAGGCACAAATCATCAATATTCGTGCATTTGAGAAAATTCGAACTCATGCTACATAAAACTTCTATTAAAAAAGAAGCTTCTATATTCTATATGTTCAATTTTCTCATGTTCACAAAGTTTACAAAAACCTCCATCACCAGAAAAAATTAAAGAGTGTCTTTCTTTATTAGCCAGTATCAAAGATATATCGGCTAATCCGAATTTTATCTTCTCATGGGTCATTATTTTTTCTTTTTCTATATGAAACTCCCCTATTTTTATTAGAAACTCCCCATAAATATTGAAAAATTCCTCTATTCCTTTTTCATTTAAATTAAATATTTTTCTTATCTGGTAAAAAAGTTCGCTTAAAATATAGGGGGTGATATAAAAGTTTTTACGAGACATAAAAAGTCTGTTTAAAAATTCAAATTCTTCATCCGGTTCGTTACAAAGACAAACATCTTGGAGTTTCTTGCAATCAAAAACACCTACGGCGTGAATGAGAAGAGGACCCGTATCGATTGCAATATTACTAGCTGAAAAAAACTTTTTGAGCATTCAATCGTTGGGAATGGCAACTTTCTGTTCTTTAATTGAACCATCTTCAAAATCAACTTTAACAAAATAACCAATACGTTTTCTTGCTCCAACACCTGGGTAAAAGGCACATGTAACTTCCCACTGATTCTCATCCATATTCTTTTTCATGTCCAACACCATGAAGCCAATAACAGCATTCACGCCATGCACACTTTCAAAATAATCCCTAACTTTCAAAGCAGCTTCATTACCAGTTATCATATCAAATCACAAATGACTGATGCGACCTCATACATAAATAAATTTCCTTATCAATCACTAGAGTTAATGTCCACCGACCTCCTGGGGTAAGTTTATAGCATGAATGATGAAACATGAACTATATTCTGCAATCGGTTGACGTCGTATTTTGAAGATTCTGATATCGTAAATATCATTTTTACCCCTACGGGTCTCTGGACATTAAGACTAGAAATAGACAAAAATTTAAAAATGTTAAATGAAGGCAAAAGATTAAGATAAGATTTAGAAGCTTTAAATTCAGTAATCGCTTAATGTATGCCAAAAATTGTAATGACAGCATAAGCGTAACTACAATCCATCATAACCCCGTACTTGAAGTGTACATGGCTTGATAGCATTTTTCGCCTGTAAAGCTTCTCCTGTAACTCCCTAAAGTTAGAGAAGCACACCATATCTTTATTTCTCTCTGCAATATAACTTGCAATAAAGCCCCGGAAGTAATTCTTCTTTAACACCGCGCCAGCCTTACATTCGAAATCCTCTCCCCATCACAAACGAATACATCCCCTGAGTAATTGCACGGCAGCGCCCGCAGGCTGGCAAAACTCAATCTATCCCCTAACTGCCCGATAATGCCAATATAACTCCGCAACTTCTTTATCTCATATCGCTTCAATATCCTCGCCATCTCCCCCGCCCTCTCCTGCGTCATCTCATTTCCCGGCCCCTCGCAGTGCATGACCTCAACATCCCTTTCGCCCATAAAAAAAGGATAGCACCTGCATATCATCGGGCGCCATTCGTATATGGTGCACTCATTGTTTCTGTAAAAGATACAATCTCCGGCATCGTTGCGCTGCAATATCCATCCGATAGCCCATATGTTATCACCATCGGATAGGCATGAATAGATATCAGGCTGCGCAACCTCGTCCCATTGCAATCCTGTGCCCTTGATTATGCGCCTGATATCGTCAGGAAAGATCGAGATAGCGTTGGACGGGCGCGAAATGTCCTGTGTTATCTTTATATCGAAATTATTCCGGCAGCACCAGCCGCAGCGCGCGCACGAGAAACCGGAGCCGCGAATATGCGGGACATAGGCTGAAGAATGTGTATGGATGAGACGTCCTGTCCTGCTCCTGAGAGAGGCGATGTCCATGAATAAAAATCGTATGCGCCTGGATATATAGTCTTTTGAGGGAATAAGTATAAAAGGTTTGAATCACTAAGATAATTTAAAGAGGAGTGTATAACATGGCATACGAAGCAAAGAACTTTGAACATCTGCTGGGAACCAAAGGTCTCAGCGACCAGTTGTTAAAAAACCATTTTACGTTATATCAGGGTTATGTAACGAACACGAACAAATTAGCCGATACATTGGATGCAATGTTAAAAGAGGGGAAGGCGGGCACACCGGAATACTCAGAGCTCAAGCGCAGGTTCGGCTGGGAATGGAACGGCATGAGGCTGCACGAATATTATTTCGGGAACATTACCAAAGGCGGCAAGCCCATCGATAAAAATACTAATCTTTACAAAAAGATAGTAGAAGATTTCGGCTCATATGAAAACTGGGAGAAGGATTTCAGGGGCGCAGGCTCCATGCGCGGCATAGGATGGGTAACGCTGTATTATGATATGGTCGGGGGGCGGCTTTTCAACACATGGATAAATGAGCACGACGTCGGCCATCTCTGCGGAGCAAGTCCTCTCCTGATAATGGATGTTTTTGAACACGCATTCATGCTGGATTACGGTGTAAAGAAAGCTGGTTATATTGATGCGTTCTTCAACGCCATCGACTGGACCATCGATCCGGAACTTGATAAGATGCTGTTTGAATAAAAGATCATGAAGATAATAGAGACATTCATCTTTCATTATTTTTATTTAAGCTGATTCTGTACATATCCAGTAAGCTGCATATCTTATCTCAGGATTGTGCTTGATCGATAGATATGTATTTAATGGTAATAACTACATAGTTTCGTAAATAATAGAATATTTTCATCTGAAATTAAACATCCCATTAAAGGATCACTCTAATGATACCCGATAAAATAGACCCTGAAATCGTCAGGCTCTTTCCCTCAACTAAAAGCGGCGTTGTCGAGCGCGGGTTATGGAGAATACCGGTCTTCTTTGACAAAAGCTTCGGGAAAAACAGGGGATGCATCCGCCTGCGCCGCTATATTGTCCACATGGCTGAAACGGGTGAGACAAAGGAAGCGATGATGAGCAAGACCATGGAGATATACAACGAGTTCTCAGAACTGATAGACAGGTATCCGGCGGATGAAGATACCAACAGGCGGCGGAGGGAGCAACTGGATATATACATGCAGGAATTCGTTGATGAAGTGACCGGGCTTATAGCAGAAGGCGATTCCACACACGTTTATTAAAAATCGAGAAAAGGATTATCTCCCTTCGAAAAACTTCATCTCATCGGCATCTACGACCGTAGCTTCCCCTAAGGCGCAGCACTCGGCACGGCGCACTCTTGCATGTCCTTTCATCTGAATCTGGAGGCGCGCTATCTGAACTTCCGCCTCCTCATAAAAATCCTCGGTTCTCTGGACCATCCTGTGCATAGCTATCTGTTTTTCGTTTAGTTTTGCAATGATGCCGGTCGTGCCAGGTCTTACATCTTCAAGGCTTGTTGAAGTCAGGAAGATGACATCCCCGACGTTGGTCTCAAGCGCCGAGAGGAAATTATGAGGGCTTCGTATCTCTATGGTTTTTACCTTGTTACTCTCAAGGCTCCTCAATACCTGCTGCGATATTCCGCTCAACACGACGTATCGCATGATATCACCCGTACATCGGGAACTCTTTCTTTGGCATCGAAGGCGCCTCGGTAGTCCTTACCTGCTCTGCAAGCTTGGAGAGTTCAAGCTCTATCTGCTCTGCCTGGCTCAGTAATTTTTCAGTATTGATGGATAGATCAAATATCTTGTTAAGAACATTTATTACCTCGACCGCCGCCCTGGGGTCAGGATTGGGTCCGGGGGTTTCACCAAGCAGTCTCACCGCGGGCAGGTTGCGAAGGAAACACTCGGTCATTATGCTGCCTGAAATGCCTGAGATCGTTCCGACCTGGAATATTTCCGTTTTATCTTTGATTCTTTCCAGCATCTCATTATTTGTAGCGCCTCCGAAAACCCGGCGTTCTCCTGTTGTTGTAGCTATTCCTGCGATCGAAACAATATTTTTTGCATTAATCTTTTGCATCCAGTCGACCAGAGCCTTGCTGATATCGTATGATGCCGTAGGATGTATGGGTATGTCCGAGATTACTACAACGATGTCTTTCTTTGCAGCCTCATAAATGCGCACAGGCATATAGATTATACCGTTGAAAAGTACGGCAAGAGGCGGGAAATACCTTGAGTCTATCGAGCCTATGTATTTCATTTCCAGTTCCTCTATAACGTGCTGGCACGTTATGTTCCCCACAAGACCGATGCCGGGGAATCCTTCAATGACTATCGGATTTTTTGATTTTATAGGTTCATTGATTATATTTACAACAGGTTCTGCGGATTCTGATACCATACTTCCTCCAAATTACTAATTAGGGTAAAAGTAAATAAAAGCATCGATGCGATTATTATGAGAAGTAGTTTCATAATAAAGATAAGCCGTCGCTAAAAAAGCCTCAGTTTTAGTTAAGTACTAATAAAATCAGATACAATATTAATAAAACCAAGGGGGTTTGACCATATGAAAACAGAAGAGATTTTAAAGACCGTTACAGAGAAAGTCGCCAGTATGATATCCACAAAAACCGTGATCGGTGAGAGCATAACCCTAGAAGGGAAAACGATCATACCCGTCACCAGGGTAAGTTTCGGCTTCGGGAGCGGCGGCGGTGAAGGAAAGGGGAAATCCGGCGATGAAGGCACAGGAAGCGGCGGCGGCGCAGGCGCTGTCATCCAGCCTATCGCCTTCCTTGTGGTGTCAAAGGAGGACGTGAAATTGTTTGCCATCCAGGGAAAGGGCATAATCTCCCAGTTGGCAGAGGTTATACCGCAGATGATGGAAAAATGCAAATCCGTCAGGGAAGAGTGCAAGAAAGAAGAGCCGTCCATAACCTGAGACGGATAAAATATAGAACCTGAAGTTTCGATGATTGCACAGATACTGGCAGTTATTGTAGCCATTGCGCTGCTGATGCTGTTATCCCCGGTTACGATTTACGCCAATTCCACCAGGTTGGGAGGAAAAATAGACGGGGACTTCAGAATAAGCTGGATAATTTTCATGTTCAGGTATGCGATAAAAGACAGGCAGATGGAAGTTCTCGCTTTTGGCAGGCGTATAATTCGTGCGTCACATAAAAGAAAGCCGCCAAAACCAAAAAAACAAAAAAAGCCAGGAAAAATCAAGAGACTCCAGGGGATGCTGCTTATCGGGGATATTTTTAATCTGGGTAGACCGACATTGCAGCTTTTCAAAGGTTTTGTATATGCCTTCAGGTTAAAATATCTGGATATTGACATTACATATGGTCTGGATGACCCTGCCTATACGGGCATTCTTACAGGGTTTCTGTATGCAGTCAGTGGTTTTTCCAGGACAGGACATAACATCAGGTTCGCATCTGATTTTACAAGACAGGTACTGGATTGGAACCTGAGGGTAAAGGTCTCTGTCATACCGATCCGGATAATACTGCCATTGGCAGGGTTCGTTACAAACAGGGATGTTTTGAGATCAGGGTTGAGGATTATCAGAGGGCAATTTGAGTATTAAATCCCTCCGGAGAATGATAACGGCAGATTAATATAAGACCTTGTTAAACAAAGAAAAATTGAGTCCGAGTAAATGTGGTTCAAACCTGTTCAGAGTAAAGCCGGGTCTACAGGTTTAGTAAGAGATTAGTAAAAATGAAGCTAAAGCAAAAATTGGTTGCAGTGTTCATAGCTGTTTCCTTACTGGTAGGTCTTGTTGGATTCCTCGGTCTTTATGCCAATAACCAGATCGTGAACTCTTTTGAAAGCAGGGAAGAGCAATTCGGCTCTATAATAGAGGCATCAAATGAGATTAGCAGTTATGCAAAAAGGGCAGAGGGGCACTTGATGCTGTATTTAACATTACATAACGAGTCGGATAAGCAAAAGTTCTTTTCGAGGCTCGCATCATTACGCGAACAAAATTCGATCATGGATGAAAAAGTAAAGGACCCTGAAGCAAGAAAGATTTTAGAAGATATCAATTCTAAAACAGATGAGCTTCAATCTACCGGGGAGTCGCTGGTTCAAGCATATGATAATGAAATAAGAACAACAGGAAGGTTCGAATTTCAAAATCACCAGGAATTAATACGAAATCTTGATGATACTGCCGCTGAAATCCGCGAAGATGGGCTTAAGCTGGCAAAAATAGAAGTAAATTTAAGGACTGAGCAGGACCAGGCAGCCCAAAAAAATGCTGCAAATCTTTACAATATTATTCTTATAATCGGTGCAGTTGCAGTTTTTGGCGCCCTGGCTCTTGGGTATGTTATTGCCAGAAATATCGCCAACCCTATCATGAGGCTGAAGGAAGCAGCGGTGGATATAGGCAGGGGTAACCTTGGCACCAAAATAGAAATCGGATCAACGGATGAAATCGGTGAGCTAGCAGGAACGTTCAATATAATGGTGCAAAATTTGCAGACGTCAAGTAATGAGCGCATCCGGGCCGAGGAAAGTCTATCAAAGCTGAACGAATGTTTCCTCGTGTTCGGGACAAAACCGATTGAGAACATCAACCGTCTCACCGCTCTTTGCGGAGACCTCATGGGTGCAACTGCTGCGCTCTACAACCGCCTAGATAAAGGAATGCTCTGTTCATGGGGACAATGGAACCTGCCGGACGGTTACATACCGTTAGACAATCCCGCAGGGCATATCTGCTATGATACGATCAACCGTGGTAGTGACGAAATTAATCTAATTCATAACCTCCCTGAAACCGTGTACGCTCACACCGACCCTAATGTGATGGCATATAAGCTCCAAACCTATATCGGCCGTGCTATCAAATTCGGTGATAATTATGTTGGTTCGCTATGCGTTGTTTATCAAAATGACTATTTCCCGAGCGAGGACGACAAAAGGCTTATGGGTGTTATCGCCTCAGCCATCGGAATAGAGGAAAACCGCATGCATGCCGAGGAGGAGTTATTAAAGTTCAGATTAGGAATTGAGCGATCGGCTGATGCCATTTTTATAACTGATACCAACGGCACGATAACTTATACCAATCCTGCTTTTGAGAATATATATGGATACGGCAGGGAAGAAGCACTGGGGAAAACACCCCGGATTTTAAAGTCAGGAGTCCTTCCTCAGGAGGTTTATAAACAATTCTGGGATACACTTCTTGCAAAGAAAGCCATGACCGGGGAGATAATCAATAAGACAAAAGATGGGCGGCTATTAAATACCGAAGGCTCTGCTAATCCGATCATGGATAAAGAGGGGAACATCATCGGTTTTCTGGCAATCCAACGCGACATAACCAAGCGTAAGCAGGCTGATGAAAAAATACGGGAGCAAGCCTCGCTTCTTGATAAAGCTCAGGATGCGATTTACGTCAGAGATCTGGAACATCACATTATCTACTGGAATAAAAGTGCGCAGCGTCTGTATGGCTGGACAGCGGAGGAAGTGACTGGAAAAGATGCAAACAAGCTTCTATATATAAAAGAGCCGCCCAGGCTCATTGAAGCTCAGAATAATATAATCGAAAAAGGGGAATGGATGGGTGAGTTATACCAGATGACCAGAGATGGTAAGGAAATCATCGTTGAGAGCCGCTGGACTTTAACGCATGACAACGGGGGAAAACCAAAATCAATACTTATCATCAACACTGACATCACAGAGAAGAAAAAGCTTGCGGCGCAGTTGCTCAGGGCTCAAAGGATGGAGAGCATAGGCACGCTTGCAAGCGGCATAGCGCACGATATTAACAATGTGCTGTCGCCGATAATGCTGTCGCTGCAACTATTGCAGGAGAAGTTCACAGACGACGGAAGCCAGAAATTGATTGGCATCCTTGAGAGAAGCGCCCAGCGTGGAGCCGGTTTGATAAAGCAGGTCCAGTCATTCGCAAGAGGGGTTGAAGGTGAAAGAAAAGCTCTTCAAGTGATATACCTTATATCTGAAATCAGGCAAATAGCAAAAGAAACATTTCCAAGGAGCATCGAAGTTAAAGCTGACACATCAAAAGACCTCTGGACGATTTGTGGAGATGCGACACAACTGCACCAGGTTCTGATGAACCTCTGCGTGAATGCACGGGATGCGATGCCGGATGGAGGTATCCTTGTCATCTCTGCTGAAAATATTTCCATTGATGAAAGTGTTGCCAGGGTTAATGTTGATGCCAGGGTCGGTCCTTACGTTACGATTGCTGTTTCAGACACCGGGACCGGTATTCCTGCTAACATAATGGACAGGATATTTGAGCCGTTTTTCACAACAAAAGCGCCCGGCAAAGGTACGGGTCTTGGTCTTTCAACAGCCCTTGCCATTGTGAAAAGCCACGGCGGATTTATAAATGTGTATAGCGAAGTTGGAAACGGAACTGTGTTCAAAGTGTACCTGCCGGCCGTTACAACCGCCGGAACGCAAAAAATACATGTACAGCAGCCTGAACTTCCGGCAGGGCACGGGGAATATATTCTTGTTGTTGATGATGAAGCCCAGATACGCGAGATAACCAGAGCATCACTGGAAAAAAACGGCTATCAGGTGCTGACGGCCAGTGACGGTGCGGAAGCAATACCATTATATTCACAAAACAGGGACAAGATAAAAATCGTGCTTATGGATATGATGATGCCGGTAATGGACGGTCCGGCAAGCATTCATGAGCTCCGTGAGATCGACCCGCAGGTCAGGATCATTGCGGTCAGCGGATTGACCGAGGGTGATAAATATGCAAATATTACAGGCAAAGTACACGCTTTTCTATCCAAGCCCTATACAACAGAGAGGTTATTAAAGGCAATTTACGAGGTCCTGAATGCAAAACATTTATCATGAATGCAATTAACAAATAAGGCATGAAGCTCTTTGTCCCCTCGCCCGGGCATATCAACAGCCTTAAAGAACTGCTGACAGCAAAGGATAAGATATACTCCATATTCATGGCAGGCTCGCCGGATTATATCGGCACGGGCAGGAGTAATCTTGCTTCCCCCCAGCTTGAGGATATCGCGGCGCAGACTGAATACGCCCATAAGAACGGGGTCAAAATGGAGCTTGTACTGAATTCAAGCTGCATGGGCGGGCGGCAGCTCACGCCTGAAGGTTTTCGGATAAACCACTGGTATATCGAGAAGCTGGTTGATATCGGCATCGATTCTATCGTGGTCGCCGACCCGTACCTTGTTGAGACCATAGCACGGGATTTTGATGTCGATGTCGTGGTCTCGGTGCTCGCTTTTGTGGATTCGCCGCAGAAAGCGGAGTTCTTTGAAGGACTGGGCGCCAAATCGATAGTGATCGATTCGAATGTTAACAGGCATTTTGATGTGCTTCACGCCATACGGGATTCGGTGAACTGCGAATTAAAACTCCTGGTGAACGAAGGATGCCTTTACCGCTGCCCTTTCAGGTATGCCCATTTTAACTTTTTCTCGCATGCCTTCGGACCTGAGCCAAGACCCAATGTGCTGGATGACTATTACTACTTTAAATGCCTGGAGCTGCGTATCGCCAGTCCGGAGCTGATAATCAAATCGCCATGGATAAGACCTGAGGACATAAAGCATTACAGGGATGTCACGGATGTTTATAAGATAGGCGGCAGGACCCATTTTGTGGACTGGATACTGAACTGCGTGAATGCATACCATAATGAAAGCTATGATGGCAATCTCATGGATCTACTGGACTGCCCCAAGGATCTAAAAGACCTGTTCTATATACCAAATAAAAGCCTTGACGGCGTTTTAGAGCAGCAGTGGAAGAACTGCAAGAAGGTATGCAAGAAATGCGGCTACTGCAGGACTCTTACAAAAAAGGTCACCAAAACATACACGAAAGGGGGAACAGAGTTCGAAAGCCTTGAGCCGTGGGAGACTCCTGTGGTTGGAACGTAATTCAGGGAACTCAGAAACTGCTACAACATCGTTTCGAGAACTTTCAGGAAATATTCATAAAATGGCGGGGTGCTGTTATAGCTCATCAGATACATCCAGCCAAACGACGTGAAATAGAAATAGACGGGGATTAATAGCCATGCAGCGCATCTTAAAGCCCTGCTTGTTTTGCTTAAGTAAATGTCATCTTCTCCTGTTATTTTTATGTTCCAGCCCTTTATTACCGCTAACATCACAAGGACTATCGAAGCTGCAGAAAGCAGCGGCAGTCTCAGGTCTCCTGTAAGTAACGCAGTTCTTAGGATCGGGTTGGCTTCAGCTAAGCCGGGCTGATGCGTTCCTACAAGCGTCAGCAGTGTATCCAGATATATTATGAACAGGTAAACCATTGCCCAGTTTTTACTTTCGGAAAAGAAGCTATAAAGACGTTTTTTCATGCTGCTCACCTTTGGATAGGTACGCTCAGGGGGTATATATTTTTTTGCACGCTACCCGGGGTTATTTTATATTTTTTAACTGTGCCCAATCCAGCTTTTTGTTGATAAATGTTTTTTTACCGAACATTTATATATCTACATAACAATTTAAAATCCATGCGAATTGCTCTAAAGGTTGCATACATAGGCACGGACTACCACGGTTTCCAATTCCATCCCGACGTCAGGACCATTGAAGGTGAACTTTTCAGGGCTCTCCAGGAATTGAATGTTATAAACAATCCACACGAAGCTAATTACATTGCTGCAGGCGTGACCGATAAAGGGGTGCATGCGCTCGGTCAGGTGATAGCATTCGATACGAATGATCCGGATGCGGTCATACCCAGGGTTATAAATATCAAACTTCCTCCGACGATATGGGTCTGGGCAAGGGCACATGTACCTTCCGACTTTGACCCGCACAGCAATGCCTTAAGCCGTGAGTACAGGTATATCATGTGCGGGAAGTACAGCATCTCCCTGCTTCGTAATGCCTCTCGGCTGTTAAAAGGGGTACACGACTTTGCCAATTTTGCCACGCTTGAGAAAGAAAAGAGCAGCATATGCAGGATAGAGAAAATCGAGATGCGGGTAGAAAGAGAATTCACCATTATGGATATCCAGGCAGACCATCTTGTCTGGCATATGGTGCGCAAGATCGCCACGGCAATGAAAATGACGGGCTGCGGGGCGAGGGATTTATCATGGCTTGAACAGATGCTTGACCCGGCGGAGTTTACCGAAGGGCTTGAGCCTGCTCCTGCATACGGTCTTATTTTCAAGAACGTTGAGTATGAGAACATAATCTGGGACGAGGATGCGTACGCGAAAAAAGCCGTAAGACAGAGTCTTGAAGAACAGTTCCGGTGGCACGGTGTTATGGCTGAGATGCTTAGGGAATTAAAAGAGAGCATGATAGTATAGTCTATGTTAATTGCATTCGAACTGTCAGGAGAACATGGCACCATCCCGGCATCTGAAGCGATTGCCTGCCTTGAGTCGTTGCATGTGGACTTTAAAATCCATCTCAGGCTTGACGGATGTCTTGTTATCGAGCTAAAAGACGAAGCATACTGGACTGCAGAGGCTCTTTCAAAAAGACTTTCAATGACCCATCATATCATGGTAGTCCTGGGAATCGGGGGGGCGGCAGAAGAAGATATCCTGGATACTGTGAACAAAGCCGACATAAGGTTCGATGGCACGTACAGCATCAGGGTCAGGCGAATAAAGGACTACTCAAAGGTGAACACCGAGTCGATGGAACGGCGGATAGGCGGGATTTTCTATCAAAGAGGAGCTTGCGCAGACCTGAAAAACCCTGAAATGGCGTTCAGGGTACTGCTCACCGGGGATAAAAGTGTCTTCGGATATATTGCTGCTTCTATTGACCGGGGAGCATTCGAAGCGCGAAAACCCCATTATAAGCCTTTTTTCTACCCCGGCGTCCTGATGCCGAGGATAGCGCGTGCGCTTGTGAACATAGCAAAGCCGGAAGAGTATCTATTCGACCCGTTCTGCGGGACTGGCGGTATCCTTGTCGAAGCCGGAACTATCGGCATAAAGGCCATTGGAGGTGACGTGCAGCGGAAGCTGCTCCTTGGCGCTAAAATGAACCTTGATTATTACGGTATCGATTATTCCCTTATGTACCAGGATGCATGCCGTATGGCGCTTTGCGATGAGAGCGTGGACGCTGTTGTCACAGACCCGCCTTACGGCAGGTCGGCGGCGATAAAAGCTGAGTCCCTGGAGTACCTGCTTACCGGTTCTTTAAACGAGATATACAGGGTGCTGAAAGAGGGAAAGCGCGCTGTTTTTAGTTCAGAGCGCAAGATAGAGGATATTGCAGAAGAAGCGGGGTTCAGGGTAATCGAGAGCCATCTGCAGAGGGTGCATAAGAGCCTTACAAGGCGTATCTCTGTTCTTGAAAAAAAGAATTAATAGGAGGATAGTGGGCAAAGGATTATGGTGGTATGAGAAAAAAGGTATGTTTTGCCCACTATAATTCGTATATATACGAACGAAAGTATTTATAGTTTACGCCCATCGTAAAGTTGTGTGGGAATGGGGAACTCAATTTTTTTGGACTTCAGCGATAATAATGTTGGATCTCCCTTTTTTGATCTTTTTAATGAGACCCCTGCTCTCCAGGTCATCCAGCATCAGACTGACCTTGGCTTCCGAATATGCCACCTTTTCTCTTAATTCCTTTTGAGTCGCCCTGCCGCCCATTTTTTGTATCAGGCTATAGAGCTCATGGAGGTCAGAAGGAAGCTCAATGGGTTTGTTTTCAACGATAATCGGTGCGGGTGCTGAAGAAGGCTCATTCACGGTTATCTCACCGGTACTGCTTTTATGTCTCCTTGACCTGTAAAAAATAATCGAGACTAACAGCAGCATAATTAAAAAAAGCGCAATATAAGTATAATAGTTAGTTTCACTCCTGGTATTTATATCCTCAGTTAAATTAATATCACCGAGGTACTCGTACTCTGTATCCGTGGGGGGGAAAAGCAGGAGATCAAAACTTCTGTACTCATCTGCATTATCTATTTGAATTTTGTCTTCGCCGATCAATTCAAGAATATTATTGCGGTAATATTTTACCCTGATTGTATAGTTGCCAGGTGGAAGGTCAAAGTTATATTCACCTGTTGGTAAAATCTTGTACTGTACCCTTGTGGAATTCTCCTCGACCTCAATTATCACATTTTTAAGAGGTTTTTCAAAGTCTGACCATTCGTAAACAGAACCGTTTACTATCGCAGCCCGTGCACCTGAAATAAACCCGGCTAAGAAGAGGATGATTATGAGTACTCTTATTATCCTGACCATATATCCTATTAATCTAAAAAAACTGTATATATAGTTTATTCTAAAGTAAAAAAAGGGTTAATAAAGCTTTGTAAAGCATTATCAAGTTTAAAAAAACTTGATTTTCCAGCTATATAAAAGTAACTATATCTATTCGGGGATTATAGTATTGGGCATCCAATCGCTGCTATATCGCAGTGGTTGATAAAAACACAGAAGGAGGAAACAAGATGAAAAATAGAAACTGGCTCAATATAATAACATCGCTCGTAGCGGTGATGTTTATACTGAGTATGTACTTAGGGCTCGCTGCTGCGCAGATGCCAGCAGAAAAATACGTAAATACAGAAAAAAAATTCGAGGATGCAAAGCAGTCATTCGAAAAAGCTAATAAGGAACTAAGAAATTCGAAAAATCCAAAATCTCAGGATGAACTGAAACAGCGGACAAGAACATATATTGACGGTGCAATAGATACTATGGTTGCACGTCTTGAAGTCCTGAAATACAGATTGGACCTTCCTGAAAATAAAGGTCTCTTTCAGTTTGATGCATCCAAAAATGTTGATGCGGATATTGCCAGACTGGAGCAGATAAGGACAGAATTACAGAAGGCTAATACGCCGCAGGAAATGGGAAACGCCCATAAGGAATTAAAAGGCACGTGGAACAATATCAGTCTTGAAACCCGCTATTATTTCGAGATAATGCTTAACCACAGGATTGATAATATCATTGCAAAGGCAGCAGATAACGTTACAACAAGGCTGGATAAAGCTATTGAGAACAGGAAATCTCAGAACAAAGATGTAACTGGGCTCCAGGATGATGAAACAAAGTTCAAAAGCCAGATAGCAGATGCACAAGGCGTCCAGCAGCAGATAAGCAGCTTACTTGCAGCCCACAGCGGGTTCGCCTCTGACGGCACGGTAACGGATAATAAGGCTGCTGGAGACTTTGTACGTCAGGTTGATAAATTGCAGAGAGACTCAATCCAGAAATTAAAAGCATCAAGCAGGCAATTGATTAATTTCGTCAGGGATTTCAGAAAACTCTCTGGCGGAAAAATCGGGGTCGATAGGAGTGGTGAACTGGAAGCTGGTAATAACACAGAAACTACGGCAACAGCGACACAAACTGTAGCAGCAACAGCGACAGCAACCGCAACATCGACAGCAACTGCAAATGTGACTGTAACCGAAACCGCAACTCCTATAGCAACTGCAAATGTGACTGTAACCGAAACCGCAACTCCGACAGCAACGGTAACATCGGCACCAACTGCGAACGCCACGGTAACTGAAACAGCAACTGAAACACCAACACCAACAGTAACTTAAAAGGTGATTAAAATATGAGAAGTATTTATATATTAATAATGCTTGTGGTCGCTGCATCGGCTTTAGGATGCGTTGGCAATAAACAGGCTGGAACCTCAACTCAGGCACCCATCTCTCCCGGGCAGACATCTGTATCCCCGGCAGAGACCCCGGCATCCGTGGGCTCAGCCCCTTCAGGTTCCGCAAATCAAAACGACCTGTTCGGAACTGAAAGCGATCTTACTTCGGTGGACTCGCTTGTTAACGACTCGAATATGGATATTCCATTATCCGATTCGATCTAAGGTAAATGCAAATGCATTTACCTCTCTTTTTTGAATATACCATGTACACAAAAATTAAGATAAGATACGATAGTTAAACCACATGCAAATCCTTGTCCATATCTGCTGCGCCCCGTGCTTTACATATCCCCACAAACGATTGATCGAAGAAGGGCACGACGTAACAGGCTTTTTTTACAATCCCAACATACACCCTTACCTGGAATATAAGAACAGGCTGGAATCGCTTGAGAAATATGTGGAATTAAAAGGAACCAGGGTAATTTATAAGGACGATTACGATATCGAGAGCTACCTGCGCGGGGCGCTGGACGCAGAGGACAGGTGCAGGTTCTGTTATACGATGAGGCTCACCGGAGCGGCAAAAACCGCAAGTACGCTCGGATTTGAGGCTTTTACCACCACCCTGCTGATATCCCCTTACCAGAAGCATGAAGTGCTCATCGAAGCAGGGAAAAAAGCAGCGGATGAATACGGCATTGAGTTCTATTACGAGGATTTCAGGGAAGGGTACAGGGAATCGCGGGAGCTTGCCAGAAGCCTCGGTCTTTATATACAGAAATACTGCGGATGCATTTTCAGCGAAAAAGAGCGATATTTTAAGGCTAAAAATAAATCAAAGCCTCAGGAAATCCGATAGCGTACAGAAACGGTAATTGCTATTCTTAAAAAACCCTATCAGCGACTCAAGCCTCGCAAGTGCCCTGCTGCCAGTGTTAATCTTGCAGTCCCACCTTACAGGTTCGCCGCTCATGTCCACAAACTCCCATGGATGGAAGAACAGGATTACAGGTGAATCAAGCCGCCGGAGTATCCCGTTCCCGAGAGGTAATCGCAGCAGGGAAGAGGTTGCAGATACCGGGATCCTCAACAATCCGTTATTCAGGTCATCTTTACCGCCGGCATGTATCCTGTATAAATGCCCGACCTTATACTTAGCAAGGGACGAATCGATCAAATACCCGTTATCTTTCAGGAGCCCCAGGAACCTTTCAGGAAATATGAGGTTGGGCGCCCTGAAAGAGACAACCCTGCCGGCAAGCCTGCGTAATACCGCGGTGCTCTTTTCAATCTCATCCGCAGCTTCCTCAAAAGTCATCCTGTCAAAACGCATATGTGAGTAGCCGTGGCATCCGATCTCGTAGCGCCTTGCGATCTTTGCTACCTCCTGCGGGTATTTTAAAGCCACATCGCCGGTTATAAAAAATGTAGCTTTCACATCATATTTTTCCAAGACTTCAAGCAGGGCGGGAAGCCCTGATTCTATGCCCCTGTACGTTCTAAGGTATGGAGGGCAGTCAGGCTCAATATCTATCGTCAGTGCTACGGTTCTCATCATGGCGGGGTTTTAACTTCCTAACAATTCTTCCCATCTTCGCAAGCTTCATATCATAATATCTGGGGGTCTCTACTTCAGCCACCTTGTCTACAAAATCGTAAACATCCAGTGTTTTCTCGCAGACGATATCCCAGGCAAAATTAGAAAGCACATGCCTTCTGTTGTTTTTTGCAAGTTTTGACCTGAACTCACAGTCCGTGATCAAAAACTCTAGATTGTTCCTTATAGCAGCCGCATCGTTAGCCGGCGGAAGGCCGTTATTGCCGCTCAGGATATCCCTGATGCCGTTCACGTCTTTTACGACAACAGGGAGTTCGCATGCCATAGCCTCAAGTATGGATATCCCCAGAGCCTCATCCTCAGAACATAAAGAGAATATATCGGACGCGTTCAGATAATCAAACGGGTTTGTTACGTAGCCTGTAAACCGTACATTCCCGCTCATGCCCAGCGATTCTGAGAGCCTCACCAGTTTTTCTTTTTCCGGGCCGTCGCCCACGATAAGCAGCTTGACATTATGTCTTTTATTGAGGTCATGCGTTATCTGGATCAACTCGCGCATCTTTTTGCGTGGCACCAGCCTGCCCACGGTAACGATCACGATATCCATATCATCAAATCCGAGGTAGCAGCGTACCTTTTCCCGGTTCGTAGTATCAGGATAGAATTTATCGCAATCCACGCCGTTGGGGATAACGAATATCGGTTTATCTTTACAGAAGCGCTCGGTATCGGCTTTAACGGCATTGCTTACGGCTATTAACGCATCCAGCCTTGTAAATTCTTCACTCAGCAGGTGCTGGAGCAGACTGCGCATCAATACATCTCCCCACAGCGAATGGTTCGTGGCAACCGTGGGTATGTACCGCAAGGTCTTACCTGCGTACGCCGTGACCATAGCCATCGGCGAATAGATGCTGTGGGCATGTATGAGCTCGAACTTCTCCCTCCTGATAACGTCGTTCACGATCCAGCTTATCCTCGGATCGACCACCGCACTCCATCTCCTGACGGCATGACCTTTTACCCTGTGGATTATTATCCCTTTTTGCCTTTTTTGTGCATCGTGTACAGCGATCATATCCTGTGAATCCTGGTACTTGCGGGTCAATATATGCACCTCGTTACCCCGCGAAGCCATGAGCTCGGAGAGGTGGTCAATATGACTCTCTATACCTCCTATCTTGGGATAATACCAGTCGCTCACGAGACATATCTTTCTGGTCTCTATACCTGAACCTCCTGTACTGCTTATACAATTTTCTGGTATCTATATTTATTTCTACTCCATAAATCTTCTCGGGTGCAGCCCCGCCAGAAAGTTGCTAACTTTAGTAGCAACCTCCAATTTACTGTTGTGCAGTAGATGATTGCCCGGAAGACAGTCCCTCAGGAGGCTAAACATGACAGAAAATATCAGGAAAGGAACTACATTAGAAATCATTGATATTATCAGGCTGCTAACAATCTTTGCAGTAAGAAAGTTGAACGTACAGCATATCCTGTATATCACAGCGTTCCTTACTTTCGGGATCGGTGACGGGGTTACAGCCGCGTACATGATGAGTGTGCTCGGAGCAGGCATCGAGGCAAACCCGGTTGCTAGCTACCTTTTTATAACATATGGTTTTAATGGCCTGGTGATCGCCAAGATGTGGCTCACTTTTGTAGTGCTGTTCGTAGTTTTTATAATCCAGCTTAAATCCTCAACAAATATGTACTGGACCATGAATGGTTTCCTTGTCGCCCTCACAGCAGGAGGTATAATGGCGGTAAATGCCAACCTGACCGCAGTATCGGGACGGATCCCTGAAGCCCCCGGCGAAATAATATTCATTTACGTGCTTCTGGTGTTAATACTGACCGAGGCAGGAAGTTTCGTGGATAGCCACACAGTTACAGTTGCTGCAAATTGATAGACTGCAGAATGCCTGACGAAAGGACACTAAAATTGGAAGGGAAAAGACATGAAAAAGCCAAAAGTACTTGTGGCTGATGATGAACCATTGAACATCGAGCCAGTAACCCTCTTAAAGGATTACGATATCATTAAAGCATCATGCGACATTGATGTGCATATCAAAGTAGAAAAAACCCTGCCCGACCTAATACTTCTTAATACGAGGATATCAAATAAGAATAGTTGCGCGGCTTGCAGAGAACTTAAAACAAATCAAAAAACCAGGTTCATACCAATTATTTTATGATTACCGGATTGAAAAAAATGCAGATGTAATTAAAATCATGGAAAACTCATCAGCACCTTTTCTTTAAATTCAGCAAACCTATCCTCCACTATTGCTTCCCTGGCACCGTGCACTATTGACTGGATAAAGTGCAGATTATGAATGGATGCCAGTCTCAGCGCAAGCAGCTCGGATTCCTTAAAAAGATGGTGCAGATAAGCTCTTGTATAGTTTTTACACGTATAGCACCCGCAGCTCTCATCGATTGGTGCAAAATCCTGTGAATATTTTCCGCGGGCTATATCCACATTCCCTTTTGAGGTCATCAGGGTCTGGTGCCGCGCATTCCTTGTAGGGAAGGCGCTGTCGAATATATCTACACCTGATTCGATAGCTTCAAGCAATTCAACAGGCGAGCCCACGCCCATGAGATAGCGCGGCTTGTCCTCAGGCACTAAAGGGACATTATACCTTAATACCTCGTTCATTACCTCTTTTGGCTCGCCGATGGACAGCCCGCCTATCCCGTAGCCGTCAAAATCCATTGAAACGAGTTCCTGCGCGCATTTTTTCCGCAGTTCTGCGAACGTCCCTCCCTGCAATATCGCAAAAACGAGCTGCCCTTCATTTTTTGCCACCTCTTTTGCCCTTACTGCCCACCTTATCGTCCGTTCCACCGAGGCCTCTACTGCGCTGTGATCGCTTCCATACGGCGGGCATTCATCAAGAATCATGGCAACATCGGAGCCAATGGTTTTCTGGTTGTTCAAGCAGGTCTCGGGCGTGTATGAGTATTTCTTCCCGTCGCGGGGGTTTTTATACGTAATTCCCTCATCCGTAATCTTGAACGGGAAGTCCTTGCGTATCATCTGGAAGCCGCCACTGTCCGTGAAGATGGCGCGCTCCCAGTGCATGAATTCATGAAGCCCTCCGGCTTTTCGGAGCACATCCATACCCGGAGAAAGGAACAGGTGGAAGGCGTTGCTGATGAGCGCCTGTGTGCCCATGTCATACAGTTCTTCGGGTATGAGGGTCTTCACAGTTCCTTTGGTAGCCACGGGCATGAACGCCGGAGTGTCGATCACCCCATGCTTTGTCCTGAGCTTTCCCGCCCGCGCCCCCGTATTGTTTTTATCTGTGTGGATCAGTTCGTACATAATACCTTACCTGAAAACCAGCATTGCATCCCCGAAGCTGTAAAACCTGTATGAATTCGATATGGCCTCATTATAGGCAGCCATCAGCCGCTCCCTGCCCGCAAATGCGCTCACAAGCATAAGGAGGGTAGATTTGGGGAGATGGAAGTTCGTGATAATTGCATCAATTTTCGATTTAAAAGCATAAGGCGGATAGATAAAAAGCCGACTGAACCCTTCTTTTGCGGTTATCTTGCCATCCACGCAAGAGCTTTCAAGCGCTTTCACCGTAGTAGTGCCGGCTGCTATCAGCTTTCCTCTTGTTCCATTGATTATCTCCGCGCTTTCCGTGTTTATTGTGATATACTCAGGCTCCATAGTATGGGATTCCAGAGTCTCTACTTTAACCGGAGCGAACGTGCCAATGCCGACATGAAGTGTGACGTAAGCGATATTGGCGCCTCTATCCTTTATTCGGTCCAATAACTCGTTCGTGAAGTGCAAGCCCGCAGTTGGCGCGGCTATCGAGCCTTTTTCCTTTGAATAAACTGTCTGGTAGCGGTCCCTGTCATCCAGTTTCTTCTTGATATAAGGCGGAAGAGGCGCTTCCCCGATTTTTTCAAGTATATCGTTCAGGTTCCCGTTACAGTTGAACTCCACAAGATACCTGCTCGCGTTCTCGTTCTTTATAACCTCAAGTATCGTTGCCTCAAGCTCCCCGAAATAGAGGTTTGTGCCCTCATGGATGTTCTTGCCGCGGATAAGGCACTCGTACCCTGCATCGCTTTTTGAGACTACGAGTGCCTCAACATGCCCTCCCGTGCTTTTTTTACCGGAGAGTTTTGCGGGAATGACCCTTGAATCGTTGAGCACAAGGGTGTCCCCTTCTTCAAAATAATCGATGACATCAGCGAAATAGCGATGCTCAACATCCTTTCCGAGCACCATTAACCTGGATGAGTCCCTCGGTTCTACGGGAGATTGGGCGATAAGTTCTGAAGGCAGGTGATAATCGAAATCGCAAAGTTTCATCTGGTGCTTAGTCTACATGCCGGGTTAAGTAATTTTTCTTAGGATAATCTCGTCGCCCTGTTTTTTGTTAAAATAAGCCGCAGCATTTCCCTGGTTCACTGCAATTTCCAGGTAACCATGGCTTCCGATTAATGCCAGTGGTTCACCCGCTCTACAAAACCCGTAAGATTTCTGGAATGAGATCCGTTTTTTCTGGATTTCCAGTATATCGCCGGGTTTAAACTCCACAACCTTTGAAGGAATATTTATCACGATGTCCCCGAATGAATCGATAAATATAATGTTGCCTTGCAGGGAACCATCTTTTTTCTTCCCTTCCCCGAAATCAAGGTCTACAAAATCAAAAATCTGCCTGCCGACATCGCTAATTTTTAATCCTTTGGAAATATGCGCTCCCACGGGTGCGAAAATATCCCTGCCGTGAAAGGTAAAGGACACGCTGGAGAGGAACAGATTTGTATTTGTAATCTCATAAACTTCAAACACTCCAATGCTCCTCGCAGCCGGAATAAGTAGACCGTTATCCGGACCGATAAAATAATGGATTCCAGACTCAACAGATTCCACCCTGACAGCGATTGGGCGCCTTGGCGTCCCTACCCCGGGGTCAACGACCGCCACATGCACCGTGCCGGGCGGGAAATATCGTGCGCAGGTCATGAGCATGAACGCCCCGGCGCGCACACCCTGGCGCGGCACCGAGTGGGAGATATCCACTATACTGGCTTCGGGGGATATGCCCAGGATCACACCTTTCATGGAAGCCGGGTACACATCACCGAAATCTGAAAGCAGCGTTATGACCATACAAGAAACATTTAATACGTTGTTAAACTATAAAACCCGCTGTCAAACCCATGGACTCGTGGGGTAGCCAGGATATCCTAGCGGGCTTCGAACCCGCGGACCCGCGTTCGAATCGCGGCGAGTCCGTAATTATTTTTTAAGTAAATCCATAATAAAACTTTTTGAGTGAAGTCCGAACTTTTGATTACAAATAACCAGCTTATTGTGAGTTGGGGATTGCCGAGTTAGCGAGTAATAGTAGATAAAATTCTTTTTAATATATACTAACCCCCTTCACTCCTCACCTGCCCACTTCATTTAGTTACAGTTCAGTAACAGAGGATGAAGTAATCTATCCATATAAACTACCTCAGCATAAATATAATGATAGTTTATGAGTTTATTTTAGTTTTCTGAGGTTTATTTTAGTTTTTTATCGTTTATCAGCAGGTTTCTTTGTATAAAAAGATGCAAAAGCACTCAAATCTCCAAAAAACAGTATAAAAATGGAGGATGCTGTACAAACACTATGCTCTTACTATGTGGCAATACACAGGAAGGTCCGCCTAAAGTTCGTAAAATTATACAAATTAATGTCTCTCTTTCAACCACTCCGCGAACTTCACGAGCGCCCTGTACCTGTGTGATAACTTATTCTTCTCATCTTCTTCCATCTCCCCGAAAGTGACGCCGTTCACCTCGTATATTGGGTCATACCCGAAACCCGCGCTGCCCCGCATATCCTTTGCAATTTCTCCAGCCACTTCCCCTCTAAAAACCCGCGCCTTCTCGCCAGGGCGGCAGTATCCGATAACGCATCTAAAAGTGGCGCTCCTGTTCGTTTCATCTTCCATGAGCTTAAGTATCCTCTTATTTCTGAGCGTATCAAATACATACGCCGAATACGGGCCGGGGAACCCGCCCAGTGCTTCGATAAATAATCCTGAATCATCCACCATAACCTCGCAGTTCAGTTTTTTTGAAGCCCACTCTGCCCCGAAAGCGGCTATAGGCTCAAGCTCATCCTCCTGCAATTCAGGGTATCCGCAGTTGTTTTGCTCAACGGTTATGCCAAGAGGCGATAAGATACCGGCTGCCTCCCTGACTTTATGGGGATTACCTGTTACAAAGATTATCTTTCTCATGGTAACTTCTGTTTTTTCCGCGCTAACGTCCTTTTCATAAATTCCCTGTATTCAGGGCTGTATTTCATCAGGATCAATATTATCGGGTAGCGTAAAACCAGGACAAAAGAGAAGAACCCGATAGAAAAGCCCACTATCAGGGCTATTTTTGAGTAAAACGGAAGGGAGTGGAAATCAATCACTCTTCCAGCCTCGCTACGTTCATATTCTTCTTAAGCCCCATTGCCTCTGCCACAGATTCGCATTTGGTTTTCAGGAGATACGCAATAGGTCTGAAATTATACTCGGACATAGTCTCATAATTTGCCATGCCCTTGCTGATGACAAGCGACGCACTGCCGAGAGCCTCAACAAGCTCTGGCGGGGCTTCTTTCAGGCAAACTCCTATGGCGTTCGAACCTGTAGTAAGCACCCTGTCCACCATTTTGTCAAGTCCGAGTTCCAGTACTTCTTTCATGGTGACATCGTTAAGTATTGGCGCGCCCCTTACTACAAGAGTGAGCTTCCCTCCGAGCTTTCGTATCTCTTCAAACAGTAAAGTATCGAATATAATTTCGCCGCAATTATCTGCAAGGTAAACCACATTCCCAAGGAGAGCCTTTATCCTGTCCGAATCGTCCACATCAAGCCCGCTCTTGAATTGCTTTAGCATCGTTTCTTTTACGATTTCCTTCTCAGCATCGTATCCCAGTACCCCGAAATCAAACGAGTTGCCTATGATCGCTACAAGTATCGCGCGGCGCAGCGAATCTTTTTCCGAAACGAACTCCTTTGCAAAAGGCAGGAGTTTTTTTGCTGCTTCGTTGCTCTGCTTTTTTTTCTCGATATAGGGGTCTATATCGCCCAATACCCTATATGCTTCCCTGTGTATTTTCGTGCTCAGGTACTCAGCAGGCAGACCATCAACCAGGTATTCCCTCAGCACTTCGATTCCCGCAAGTATCGCTTTCTTCTGTAGCTCTGTATCCTTCGTGGATAGCTCTGCCTCGAACTGGACTCTTGATAATAGGCACGGTGCACACCGCGGGTGGGTCTTCAAGGTTTTCTCTCCTAAAACTCGAACAACGAGCGCTGCTTTGTTTCAGCCTGGGCCTTTCTCTCTCCCATCCCTCTTAACATTTCCCCTGTCACCCCGAAGTCAGATAATATGCGCTCAACAGGCGGAAGTATCTGTTTATTGATATAATAATCGACATCAATAGGCAGTTTCTTTTTCTTTGCGTATTCCGGGTCTTCAGCGCGCTCCACAAACAACCCGTTCCCGGCAAGGATGACAAAAGGTATCCTGTCGCCCACGTTCGCGATAATCCCCCGTTTTTTCAATTTTTCTATAACGGTTATATGGGGTTGCCTGTTCCTGTAACTCTCGACTTTTTTTGTATATTGCCTTGTCAGGATCAGGTCATCGAACAGCTCCTTATCCTTAGCCGGGTCTATCGACTTTATGCTGTTAATGGTATTCCTGACAAGTTCGACAGCATCATCTACTTTCCCTTCTTTCAGCACAAGTTCAAGAACCTTTTCCATAGTTTTCGTGGTCAGCTCGCACCAGTCGCGCCGGACTGTCTCCATACCCTTGACCCTGATTTTCTCCTTGATGCCTCCGGCATTTTTCTCCCATACCAGGAGAGCGTATCTCTTTTTAGCTATGAATATCGCCCGCCTGGCAAACGAATCAAAAACAAGCTCCATCGGCTTCTGGAGAGATTCTGTCACGGTACTGGCGATCTTGTCTCCGATAAGCCCGGCATCGGAAAGTGTGAGGTTCTTATCATGAATATTCACGAAGACGCTGTCGGTATCCCCATACACAACGGATAGGGCGACCGGTTCTCCTTCTTTTGCCTCGTCCTTTTTAAAAGCCCTGCCGTCTTTCAGGATTATCTCTTTTATATCATCTTCGATAAGGGTCTTTGTACGCAGGATGTTCTCGCGCCCGAAACTTGTGACCGCGCTTGCAAGGGTCAGGCTGTACAACCGCGCCCTTGCATAACCTGAGTAGCCGTAGAAACTGTTAAGGAGAATCTTTAATGCAAGCTGCGTGGCATCAAGTACCCGGTAATCCTCCTCGTTCGCACTCTTCATTTTCTCGCGCGTAGCCTGCCTGCTATTAAGGAGTTCCTCAAGTATGGCAGGCATTATGCCTTTTACTACTTTCCGGGAGGCAAATTCACCGCCTGATGGCGCTTTAATTACATCATCCGGTCTATCTTTTACGACGACTGTTGTATAGCACAGGTTATGCGCCATCATTATGGTCGGGTAAAGCGACTTGTAATCAAGTATCACGATATTCTCAAGCAGTCCTTTTTTCGGCGGAAGGACTTCACCGCCAGCCAGTTCCTCTCCTTCATCGAACCGCCCGTCCGAGGTCTCTTCAGTGGGCTTTGCGGACATGACGCGCTCGTACATCCTGTACTTGCGAAGCAGGAGGTTTTCCACCATCTGGGTCTGCCCGCCGTCAAGAATGTCCTGGAGCAGGGTGCCGCTTGTCCTGGCAAGAGCGATGTACTTATCGATAAGCCGCAGTTTCAGGACAAATCCCAGCGCAAGCTCTGCATCGCGCCTTGAGTATTCGATAAATTTCGAAAACTTCTCACCGTCATCGTTCCAGTATGTTTCCATCTCAAGGAAAGGAATGTCCAGTTTCTCAGCCCCGAGCAGTTCTTTTGCCGCGTTCCTGAGCGTGTACTGCTTAAGGCTGAATCCCCTTCGTATCAGCGGCAGGACATCCGCAACCACCCGGCCGATCACACTTACTCTGGTAATGTTGCCTATTTTCCTGTAATAAGCAGGTCTGCCATCCCTGCCCATGGGTGAATCGATTCTAATCCCTTTCTTGTTGAGAGCCTTTATTCTTTCCACGATATAGGGGATGTCAAAGCTGTTGGAGTTATAGCCTACCAGGATGTCGGGGTCAAACTCCCTTATTATCTCAAAAAACCTCCTCAGCATCCTTTCTTCGTTGCCGCAGCTTTCTACGTTCCCGTCTATACCGGTATTTTTTCCTGCAAGGACTATGGTCTTTTTGCCTTTAAAATCAGGCTCGAATGCAAGACTTACAAGCACAATGGGAGAGATCTCGGGAACAGGCAGGGCGCCATTCAGGGGCAGGCACTCGATATCGAAGGCAAGATAGCGAAGGGGCGCATTACGCAGGATATCTACAGGCTCCACTTTTCTTGATGTTATTTTGACGCTGCTTATGACCTCGGGATCAACAGAAACTCCAGGATTCTCCACACTTGCCCAGCCCATTCCCCCGAGTCCGTTATCTATCATATACCTGTTCCGGAACAGTATGTCGGTCTCGTACACTTCATCCACCATGTTCCTGACATCATCGCGTATGACAGGCACGCCTTTGGGGTCATACAGGGTGATCTTTAGCATACTGACCTGGTTTTTGAAGTATCCGATAGGTTCAAATCGGCTGACGACTTCAACACTTTTTATGTGCTCTTTGAACCGCGCCTGAAGAACTCCTGCCATCTCAGCCCCTGCTTTTGCATAAAAATATGGCTCAAAACCGGGTACTGAGCAGCAGACGCTGTTTCCAGATTCATCCCTGCCGAAGAGCCGTACTACCGGCTTACCTTCGCTATACCTGTAATCTGCATCAAGAATCTGGAAATTCATGAGCGTTAGATTCGATTTAATCCCTTTATAGGTTTCTTTAAGTCTTTGCATGACTATTTTTTATTATGGAGAGGATCGCAATTACAGGGAGTCCGGGCGCTGGCAAGTCCACCGTCTGCCGCAATGTTTTAAAGCACCTGACCTGCACCTACGGCGGCATGGTGAGCGCAGACATCAGGGTAAAAGGAGAGCGCGTCGGGTTTGAGATAAAGGATATCGCTACAGGAAAGCAGGGGATACTGGCGCACAGGCAAGGCACCGGACCGCGTGTGGGCAGCTATCATGTGAATCTTGAGGATTTAAACGGCATCGGTGTGGCTGCTATTAGAAATGCGCTAAACTCGGAGCTGGTAGTAATAGACGAGATAGCTCCGATGGAGTTCATGTCGCCCGAATTTGTTAAAGTTGTTGAGGAGGCGCTTGACTCTGATAAAAACATGCTTGTGGTGCTACACCAGAAATCCAGCCACCCGCTTGCAGAGAGGATACGCAGGGAGTTCCAGGTTTATACAGTGACAAAAGAGAACCGGGAAAGCCTTGCTTCGCAGATAGCCGGTAAGATAAACAAATTTTAAGAATCCGGCTATAGCACTTATGCGTACATTTCCGGTCTGCTCTCTATCTGCTTTGCGCGTTTCTTTCGCAATTCGCTCTTTATCTGCTCGTAATATACCATGACATCTGAGGTGACGGACGGACCCGTATCATTTATCGCAGCCAGGAAATGCTTTTGCCCGACGCTCCTGGTATTAATATCCTCCCGCATGGCGAAGCGTCCCGCTTTCTTGCACACGGCAGCTATATCGGCACCCGTGAAATCCTCGGTAAGCTTAACAAGCTCCTCAATATCAACATCCTCAGCCAGCGACATTTTCCTCGTATGCACTTTGAAGATTTGAAGCCTGGTTTTTACATCAGGTATGGGTACAAGGATCATCTCATCGAACCTGCCGGGGCGCAGAAGGGCAGCGTCTATGATATCGGGTCTGTTGGTAGCCCCGATAACCACCACGCCTCGCAGTTCCTCAAGCCCGTCAAGCTCGGAGAGTAGCTGGTTCACTATCCGCTCTGTAACATGCGGCTCACCCATCGTAGCCCCCCTTACCGGAGCCAGCGCATCAAGCTCGTCAAGGAATATAATTGCGGGCGCGACCTGGCGGGCTTTTTTGAAGACCTCGGCTATATGTTTCTCGGATTCGCCGTACCATTTCGAGAGTATGTCGCTGCCTTTGACGGTTATGAAATTCGCCTCGCTCTCATTTGCAATGGCTTTTGCAAGAAGTGTTTTTCCTGTGCCCGGAGGTCCGTACAGGAGTACTCCTTTCGGAGCTTCAACGCCTATCCTGCGGAAAGACTCCGCGTAACGTAGCGGCCATTCCACGGCTTCTTTAAGCAGGGATTTTACACTCTCAAGCCCACCTATATCTTCCCATGTCACATTCGGAACTTCGAATAATATCTCCCGCAGCGCAGACGGCTGGACTTCTTTCATGACATCTTCAAAATCAGAACGGGTGACGACAAGTTTATCCAGCGTCTCTTTCGGTATCTCTTTCTGCTCAAGATTGATTTCAGGCAGTATGCGACGCAGCTCGTTCATCGCAGCTTCGCGGCACATGGCTGCAATATCGGCACCGACAAAGCCGTATGTGCGGTCAGCAAGATCATCAAGGTTCACGTCCTCGGCAAGCGGCATTCCGCGGGTATGTATCTGCAATATCTCAAGCCTCCCCTCGCGGTCAGGTACGCGAAGTTCTATCTCGCGGTCAAACCTGCCGGGCCGGCGAAGCGCCATGTCCAGCGCTTCGGGGCGGTTGGTGGCACCGATCACTATCACGTTCTTTCTGGTCTTTAAGCCGTCCATGAGGGACAGCAGTTGGGCTACCACGCGCCTCTCCACTTCGCCCGTGACCTCAGCCCGCTTTGGCGCAATGCTGTCAATCTCGTCTATGAAAATAATTGCCGGGGTATTCTTTTCAGCCTCTTCAAAAGCCTCACGCAGTTTATGCTCGCTTTCCCCGTAGTATTTTGACATTATCTCAGGCCCGTTGATAGTGATAAAATAGGCATCGCTCTCATTCGCGACAGCTTTTGCCAGCATCGTTTTACCTGTGCCTGGCGGTCCGTGGAGCAGCACCCCCTTCGGGGCGTCAATACCGAGCCTGTTGAACAATTCAGGATGTTTGAGAGGCAGTTCTATGATTTCCCGGATTTTAGTGATAGCAGGTTTTATCCCGCCAAGGTCTTCGTACATGACCTCGGGTATTTCACGCCCAAGCTCTGCGGCCTCAGGCAATAGTTCCATCTCGGTCATATCCGTTATTTTGACTATTCCGGCTGGTGTTGTGGAAACTACCTGCAGCTTGATCTCACCAAGACCGAACGAGGGGAACATCCCTTCGAATATCTGCTCGAACATTGCATCGCGACCCAGGGATTCCCTGGGCCTTCGCACGCTTGTGGTCGAGATTATATCACCTTTTGAAACCGTCCTGTTGTAAAAAATAGCCCGCAGGCTGTCGCTTGGCGCGTAGATATGGATATTCTGTACCACTGGGGCGAGAGTGACCTTCTTTGCTTCCTTCCATTCTGCTTTCTTGACCTCTACATACTCCCCGATGCTGGTTTTTGCATTTGTACGTATCAGCCCGTCCATTCTTATGACATCAAGTCCCTCATCCTGGGGATACGACCTTCCCACAATGGCAGAAGTGGTGCGTTCTCCTTTCAATTCGACTACGTCGAAGATATTTACCCCGATTATATTCCGGAACTTCTCGTCGATACGGACGATTCCTTTCCCGACGTCTCTCTGGTCAGCTTCTGTTACTTTTAATCTTACTGAATTTTCCATGTTGCCCTTTAATAATTTAATTTGGTCTTCAATCCATAAATGCTTTGCTTTGTGAGGAATCGGAGGATTTATTATTAGTAAATATATGTATAAGACCTGGAATGACTAAATAGAACAGGTGAAAATCGTGAACAGGAGAATTACTTTTATAATTTTGGGAATCGTGATACTGGCAGTAAGCGGATGTTTGCAATCAACTAAAGAAAATGTATCGGTAACACCAACTCCCGGGGTAACGTCCGTACCCACTACAGTACCCACTACAGTAATACCTGCTACGCCAGCAGCAACAGAAATGCCGACACCGCAGATAACCCAGGTGCCAACAACAAAAGAGCTGCCGCCCGGTACCCTGTACGTGACAGCACGGATGTTAACACCAGCATACTGGAGCAAAAATAATTATGAACTCAGGGCATTTAAAGTAGAGATATATAACCAGGGAACTGCTCCTCTTAATATAAAAGCTCAGGTCAATAACGATGGGCAGACTCTCGAAGAAAGATCATTCTCTCTCAACGGCGGAGGAAGCAGCTATCAGTTCATAAATGACAGGAACCATTATATCAACAGTACCAATGTAACCCTGCGATTGACTGTTAACAGTTATCAGCCTGTTGATTATCCGTTCGAATCTGTAGGCAGCCTGGGTTAATATCCGCTGCCAGAGCCATTTTATTTCTTAAAAGTCTGCTTCCTGCCAGGTCCTACTGAGATATACTCCACATCAACTTTCATCAGTTGTTCAAGCAGTTCGACGTACTCCCTGGCGTTCCCGGGAAGTTCTGTGAAGCTTTCCAGATCCGAGAGTTCCTCATCCCAGCCTGCAAGTTCCGTATATACGGGCTTATATTTTGCAAGTTCATCGGAAAGCTCGGGCGGGTAATCTACGGTTTTGCCGCCACGTTCATATTTCACGCAGATTTTTAATTTCTCAAGCCCTGTCAGGACATCGAGTTTTGTTAAAGCCATGCTGGTATACCCGTTGAGGTTGATGGATTTCCTTGCAAGAGGCAGGTCAAACCAGCCGCATCTCCTGGGGCGTCCCGTAGTTGTGCCGAACTCCCCGCCTTTTTCGCGCAGATGTTCTCCGACATTATTTTTCTGCTCCGTGGGAAGCGGTCCCTCCCCGACCCGTGTAATATACGCTTTAATGACCCCGATGACCTTATCCACCTTCGTTGGCCCAACCCCAAGTCCGGCACATGCTGAACCGGCGACCGTGCTTGAAGATGTGACGAATTTTTGCGTGCCGTGGATAATATCAAGATGGGAACCCTGCGCTCCTTCAGCAAGGACTTTTTTACCTTCTTCCAGAGCAAGGTTAATTTCCAGTGATACGTCGGTAATGTAGGGTTTTAATTTCTTTCCAATCTCTACGTATTCATCTATCTGCGATCTTGCAATCCGCGGGTCTCCGCCAAGCTCTCTTATCGCAGCCTCTTTCTGGGGCGCTATCTCCTCAAGCCGTTTCAGGAAGCGATTTTTGTCTGCTATGTCCGCCATCTGTATCTCATCGCGTCCCACTTTATCCACATAGGCGAAGCCGATGCCCCGGTTCGTTGTACCTATTTTCACGGCGCGTTTTGATTCGCGCAGGCTGTCAAGAGCAATATGATAAGGCATTATGATACTGGTCTTGGCATCGATTCCGAGCTTCTCAGGAGTTACCTCTGTGCCGTTCTCAGCCAGCATCGCAATTTCCTCCATCAATATCTTCGGGTTCATGACCGTGCCGGGACCGATGAGCAGGCGGACGTCGAACAGCACACCTGACGGGATCAGGTGCAGCTTGTATGTCTTTCCCTCAGCGACAACGGTGTGTCCGGCGTTATCACCGCCCTGGAAACGCGCAACGATATCGTACTGCGATGCCATCATATCCACGATTTTTCCTTTGCCCTCATCACCGAACTGGGCGCCTGTTATTATTGTGAACATATTAACCTCTAAGTTAATTATATATACATTTATCACCTTTTAAGATGTTAGGTGATAACATGCTTGATAAGTTCTTAGAATGGCAAAAATGTAATGGTTTGAAAGATTCAACGATTACAAATTATCGGATGTATCTTAACCCGATGAATGAATTTAAACCACTTGATGAATGGGCTAATGGAGACGCAATAAAATACATACTGAAGCTCCAAAAAACAAGTAAACCCAGCACCGTTGAAGC